>NZ_LKBG01000109.1 GCF_001402945.1 Acidiplasma aeolicum | reverse complement strand
ATCCATAATTTATCCTGTTAATATTAAGCTTCCATGGAATATGGTTATGGAAACTATTAGAGAGTCAGGTGCAAGGTATATATTTGCCTCAGAGGATTTCATTAATGCAGGCATTGGAAGGGACATGCCAAAAGACCACATTATTTCTATTGGTCCGGATCAAAATTATAAAAATTTTGATGATCTTTTGATTGCTGATACATCATATGAAAGGGAAATATCTGGTAATGAGGATTATTCAATACTTTTTACCTCAGGAACAACTGGAAAACCCAAGGAGGTTTTATATACCAGCGAAAAGGCTGTAAACGGTGCCATGAGCATACTTTACCAGCTTGGCATGTTTCCATCCCCCGCATCACTGAACCATAATGATACGATTCTTTCATTAATACCGTTTTACCATATATGGTCCTGGGGTTCAGCATTTCATGCTGCATACCTTGGGTCCAGCTATGTTTTAACAGGAAAATATAGCCCTGACAATGTTATTTCCATGATAAAGAGAAATAAGGTTACGTGGATCAATGCTGTACCAACAATGGTTTATGATCTCATATCCCATGATGTTAATGATGATTTAAATGGAATCAAGATGCTTATAGGTGGCTCACCGGTAAGCAACGGCATTGCCAGCAGGCTCAGGGCAAAAAACATAAAATTTTCCACCATTTATGGTGGGACAGATATGCTTGCAGCATCAATATCACTGGGCAATGATGGTGATTTGGAATCATTGCGTTCCATTACGCATCCTGTTCCAATGGTTGAGGCGTCTGTAAGGGACAGCTCCGGCAAAATACTTGAAAACAATACCATGGGTGAACTCTGGATAAGTTCCCCATGGCTTCCGGGAAAATATCTGAATATAAAGGAGCAGAATCCATATAATGGTGGATGGTTTAAAACAGGTGACGTTGCCATGATAACTAACAGTGGTGGCATAAAAATACTGGACAGGCTTAAGGACGTAATAAAGAGCGGAGGGGAATGGATACCAACATCAATTCTTGAATCAATAATATCTGAATTTCCTGGAATTGATATATGTGCTGTAACCTCCATTAATGATGAGAAATGGGGAGAAAGACCTGTGGCATGGATTAAGGCTTCAGGGGAAATAGATCTTGATAAACTTAGGGAATTTATGGATTTAAGAGTTGACTCAGGTGATATAAAAAAATGGTGGATACCGGTAAGTTTCAGGATAATCAAAGAAATGCCAATGACCAGTGTCGGAAAGATTGACAAGGCAAAATTAAGAACAATGGTGTAAAAATTTATCCACAAATAATATTTATTTAAAGCCTATCCATAGGAGCAGTATCCCTATGAATTCAGCATAGTAAAGAAATACAGGTATTGCCGCTATGTAAAGTGTTCCGGCAATGCTTACAACAATGACCCCGGCAATTATGCTCAGGAGTTTTATGTTTCTGGATTTTTTATAGCTTAATGCCGCTATTAAAATGATGAAAAACGCTGCCGGAAAACTTACAAACGATGAGGAAACCACAACCATCAATGGGAGTGGACCAAAAACAATATGGTGTATTATAATTTTCCCAACCGGATATATTATCAGTGTAATAAGCAAAAATATGGATGCAAGTCCTGTATATAAATAATAATAATTAAGGTATTTTTTATTCCCAAAGAGTGCAAATGACCCCATGGCAAGGAAATCAACAAGTATTGCAACCAGAAACAGGTATAGATCTATTAAAAATCTGGAGAATATCCCCGCAGCCATTAAAAGCTCAAGGAATACTGAAA
>NZ_LKBG01000108.1 GCF_001402945.1 Acidiplasma aeolicum | reverse complement strand
CAATCCTATTAAGGTTCTATTTTAACACGAATTTCCCGCAATAGCCGAGACAATCCCGACCATCTTTCAATCCTATTAAGGTTCTATTTTAACCTCTGTTTTTGTGTGCTTTGTCTTGTCATATTTTGCTTTCAATCCTATTAAGGTTCTATTTTAACAATATCAAATAGGCGCCGAGATTTACCGTGTCAGAAGCTTTCAATCCTATTAAGGTTCTATTTTAACTTAAATTTCTCGGAATTTTCTTTTTGCTTTTGAAACTTTCAATCCTATTAAGGTTCTATTTTAACTCCAATATGGAAGGAACGTACACAGGAACATATTCCAACTTTCAATCCTATTAAGGTTCTATTTTAACCCACCATGCCATATAGCCGCCGGGGGGCGATAATTCCTTTCAATCCTATTAAGGTTCTATTTTAACTAGACAATACGCTTTATTTTGATAAAGCTCTTTTGGACTTTCAATCCTATTAAGGTTCTATTTTAACCCTGTCCTCTGGAACAAGCTTATAGATCCAAGTTTTTCTTTCAATCCTATTAAGGTTCTATTTTAACTTTTTTTAATATTTTTCTTTATCTTTTCAAAAAAAATATCTTTCAATCCTATTAAGGTTCTATTTTAACAAGCTTTTTTAATTTCTGACGTATTCCCGAAGTAATTCTTTCAATCCTATTAAGGTTCTATTTTAACTAAATGTGTTTTATACGCAATCCCTGTAAAGATGATTCTTTCAATCCTATTAAGGTTCTATTTTAACTTTATGACGAATTTAAAAAAGATTTAAGGCCGTTAACTTTCAATCCTATTAAGGTTCTATTTTAACTTTCCAGCTTTCTTTTTGCCCTCGTTCCCTTCTCCTTTCAATCCTATTAAGGTTCTATTTTAACTGTTTATGTCATCGAAACTCAATTAAAAAGCACTTATCTTTCAATCCTATTAAGGTTCTATTTTAACGGAGAATGGACAAAAAGATATAGAGACAAAAACAGCTTTCAATCCTATTAAGGTTCTATTTTAACCCTTTTTCATCAAAGACAACTCCCACTTTTTTCCACTTTCAATCCTATTAAGGTTCTATTTTAACAATGCTGCTGTTGATTCATGCCCAATGGCAGATACACTTTCAATCCTATTAAGGTTCTATTTTAACGAGGGAGTTGTGTATGATGAGAAGGGGATACCGCATCTTTCAATCCTATTAAGGTTCTATTTTAACTATTTAATTTGCGATGGATAATATTTTGCCATATATAACTTTCAATCCTATTAAGGTTCTATTTTAACATTTCATTGCAAAGATTAAGCAAAATTGCATCTCAAAACTTTCAATCCTATTAAGGTTCTATTTTAACTCTGGGGTACACGGGCCATCGAGACTGCCTGAAGATCCTTTCAATCCTATTAAGGTTCTATTTTAACTGCATATCCATCCCAGCCACAGATCCTTATTACATCCCTTTCAATCCTATTAAGGTTCTATTTTAACAATGTAGAGCAACAAACATCTATAACATCAACGGAAACCTTTCAATCCTATTAAGGTTCTATTTTAACCTGAATATCCAGAAGAGACATTGACCTTGATTCAAGGCCTTTCAATCCTATTAAGGTTCTATTTTAACTATATTTTAAAAAGGTGGAGAAATGAAAAGGTCTTTCTTTCAATCCTATTAAGGTTCTATTTTAACTTGTATCCACGGGAAGAACTGAAGGAGGCGCAAATGACTTTCAATCCTATTAAGGTTCTATTTTAACTTATAGTGAGAGACAATGATTGAAG
>NZ_LKBG01000107.1 GCF_001402945.1 Acidiplasma aeolicum | reverse complement strand
AAATTTTGATTTAAATGCATTTTATTATTTGTTAAATAATTAGTGTAACAAATAAAAACCAGTTATTCAAACTAATTAAAATTAGTTTTTTTAAAATTTAGGCTTCAGTCAGTGTAATTTTTTCTGCATTAACCTTAATTTTTGTTCATTATAATTATTAATAACTACATTAATTATATAAATGATATCATAATATTAATTTATGGCAACGGTGGCAGATATCATTATAAAAACATTAGTTAATTTTGGAGTTAAGAGAATATATGCAATACCAGGAGATTCATTAAATCCAATCATCGATGCAATAAGGAGAAATAAGGATATTGAGTATGTGCAGGTTAGGCACGAGGAGGGTGGGGCATTAAGTGCATCATTTGAATCAAAATACTCCGGTAAATTATCTGCCTGCATGGGCACTTCAGGACCAGGGTCTATTCATTTATTAAATGGTTTATATGATGCAAAAATGCAGCATGTTCCGGTAATAGCATTGACAGGTCAGATTGAAACAGATTTATTGCACCATGATTATTTTCAGGAGGTTGATTTAATAAAATTATTCGATGATGTTTCTGTATTTAATGCAAGAATAGTTAATCCGAAAAATGCCCATTATTTAATATGGAGGGCATGCAGGGAGGCAATATTGAAAAAAGGCGTGGGACACATAGACATGCCTGTGGATATATTAAGGGAAAATGCAGCTGAGGAGGACCTGTCATATTATATTAATCCTGTAAGCTATAAACCAGATGGCATGGAAGAGGCAGCAAAATTAATAAATGAAAGCAAAAGGCCATTAATATTCATAGGTGGTGGTTCTAGAAATTATCATGATGAAATAAATAATTTTGCGGAAAAAATAGGTGCTCCGGTGGTTTATGCTCTTGATGGCAAGGGAACATTTAATGATGATGATAAAAAGGTAATGGGCGGCATAGGCCTGCTTGGAACAAGGCCATCAGTAAAGGCCATAGAAAACTGTGATTTAATGATATTCCTTGGAACAATATTTCCGTACACATCATTTTTAAAAAAGGTCAATAATATACAGGTAAATAATAATATAGATGATTTAAATAAAATTATGAAGGCAAATTATTCATATTTATGTGATATAAAATATTTTATTGATAACATAAATGTTAATGAAAAGGATGAAAAATATTACAATGAACTTCAGGATGAAAGGGAAAAATGGTTTGCTAGCCTTAATAAAATGATAAATGACAAAAGAAATCCTATAAGGGCAGAGGTATTAACAAATGAGATATCAAAAAGAATTGAGGACGACGCAATAATAATAACAGATACCGGCGATGTGACATTATGGACAAACAGATTTATTAGGGCAAAAAATAAAAATAAATTTTATTTTTCTTCATGGCTTGGAACAATGGGGTCAGGCATTCCAGGAGCAATAGGACTTGCTTTTGCATCCGGAAAAAAGGTTTACGGAATAATAGGGGATGGCAGCTTTGCAATGACATCAATGGAGTTAATAACAGCAAAAAAATATAATTTGCCTGTTAAATTAATAGTATATGATAACCATATACTTGGAATGATAAAGCTTGAGGAGGAGGTCATGGGATATCCCGAATACGGCGTTGATTTATATAATCCAGATTTTTCAAAGCTTGCGGAATCAGTAGGAATAGAGGGCATAAGGGTTAATAGTATAGAAGAGCTTGATTCTAAATTGGATGAGTTCTTTTCATATAATGGTCCTGTGGTTCTTGACGTTGTAACAGAAACAAATGAAACACCAATGCCACCAAAAC
>NZ_LKBG01000106.1 GCF_001402945.1 Acidiplasma aeolicum | reverse complement strand
TATATAACATTAATATATAAATATATTATTTTAAATAACTATATGATTGTCAGGTAGGTTTTTATTAAAATTCCAGGGTCGACAGGCAGTGACCCGGTTTTTACACATTCATATGCTATCATTTTAATATCGTTATAATTTCTTGAATCCATAATGGTTATATTCCTGTTTTCTGGTATGAAATCCATTAAATTTTTAAAATCACCGCGATAAAATGTTTTTTTATCTTCAGTGTATCTTTCATACTCCGGAATGGTATCGGTTATTATTATTTTACCCATTTTTGAAAATTCCATCAGGTATGCTTTTATATTACCCCTGAGGGCGCTGTCTATTCTTAATAATATTGTTTCATTGCAATAAAACTTTAAAACCATTTTAAATCTATCAATTGATTTTTGCTCATCCGCATTTCTGGTTTCTATATCAACACATACGTAATCGTATGCATTGATATCTATAAGTTTAATATTATAATATGGTACTGTAATTGAATTATTCAGCATTGAGGCCATTCCTGAGGCTCCGGTAAGATCATCTGATATAATTACAAAAACCATATATATTTTATAATTCTTTTTAATTAAAATATGTTTTTATTATGCATTTATCGGTTCATTTAGTATATCAAGAAGAGATTCAGAACCGTCTATAATTTTATCCGCAACCCTTATTACCTCAACTGCTGAAGGATTAAATGCTATAAATTTACCAGATACATTTTTCATTGAGATGTCCTGCAGGCTGCTTCCAACAGATATTATATCATCCTTTTTAAATCCGTTTTTAATTCTTAATTTGTTTAATATTATTTCCTTTCTAATTGAATCCACATTTTTGATAAATCTTATTTTGCCAGAAATTATTTTCATTTCATTGGCTATGGAATAATCAAACTTAAATTCCCTTGCTATTATATCAGCATAGTTTTTTACACCAGCGGTTATTATTGCAGCTTTTATTCCATTCTGGTGCAGTATTTTTATTGTGTCATCTATACCATCATAAAGGTCCATGTAGTCGAAGGATTCATCGATTAATTTGTTAAATGCTGTATTATTTATGGATACATTAATCTTGTTATTTAAATTGTCATATAAATAATCAAAGTTATAGATTATGTTATAATAAGGATTCCTGGATAATTTAGACATAACCCTGTTCCAGGTATTTTTATTTTTTAACAGTGTTCCTTCCATGCTGAAGGCAACAAGCTTTACCATTTTATCACCTCTCACTTTCTATTTTTAAACGTATATATCGCTAAATATAATTTAAGTTTTTCTATATATGTTATATTGTACTATATTTATATTGGCGTAAAACTTATTAAATAGGTATATAAAAATTGCCAGAATATATTATAAGGTTAAATCCATTAATAAAAGACCTTAAAATGTTAAATACAGTTTTATAAATTTTTAAATAAATATGAATTACATAGAAATTTAGAATGTTAAAAACTCATAATCTTTTTCTGCCAGATCCTTTATTATCGGGCCCACCATGTCAAGCTTAATGGCGCTGACCTTTTCAAGTTTGTCTGCAAGGTTAAGGTTATTTGCAACCAGTTTGCACGCAATTGCAAGTGAGTTGCCAGCGCTATTATAGTCATTTATAAGTTTCATAATAGCTTCGTCATTATCTGCTATAAACCTCTCGCTTGGGCCAAAAAATATTAATTTTGTATCTCCAAAAAATTTATTTTTTCTTGAAACACCGGCAAGTGTTGCTGCGGCTATTGCCTTTTCTTTATTTGCAGTTGAAATTATAATTGCCACATTTTTCATGTTTTAT
>NZ_LKBG01000105.1 GCF_001402945.1 Acidiplasma aeolicum | reverse complement strand
CAATCATTATCTATAATTTTATATTCTATATCATCATTGTCCAGAAAATACTTATCAGTAGCTTTAAATTTTCTTTCCATTTCGTTTGCCTTAAATAAAGATTCTATGGTTCCAGCATCTATCCAATCATTATCTATAATTTTATATTCTATATCATCATTGTCCAGAAAATACTTATTCACATCTGTAATTTCCAATTCATTTCTTTTTGACGGCTTTACATTATTAATTATATCAAAAACATTACTTTTATATTGATATAAACCTATTATTGCAAGATTTGATTTTGGTTGTTTGGGTTTCTCAACTATTTTTGTAATTATGCCATTTTTAACATAGGCAATTCCAAATCTTTCAGGATCTTCAACCTTTTTCAAAAATATTCTACAGCTTTTATTTAATGGTTCTTTTAACTCTTTTATATCTCCAAAAATTATATTATCCCCAAGAATAACTGTAACATCATCATTATTTACAAAATCTTTGGCCTTGCTTAAGGCATCAGCAATACCCTTGGCACTTTCCTGCAGTGCATAAGTAAACCTAACACCAAAATCACTACCGCTTCCAAGAAGCAAAAGAAAATCTGTCGTCCTTCTTTTGTCAGTAACCACTAATATAGAGTCGATATCTGCACATTTTAAAGTATTAATCGGAAAATATATCATTGGTTTATCATATACTGGCAATAGATGTTTATTTGTTACCTTTGTCAGATCCTTTAACCTTGTACCTGTACCACCAGCCAATATTATTCCTTTCATTAAAAATGTGATTTATTATCTTTACTTTAAGTTTTGCAAATTATTTTATAATTCCATTTAATATTAGAACCATGCAAAAAAATATTCTTGTTACCGGTGGATATGGCTTTATAGGTTCTAATTTTGTGAATTATTTATTGAAAAATTATGATTATAATATAAAGGTATTTGATAAATTAACCTATGCATCAAATCTAAATAATATCAAAAATGATAATATAGAATTTATTAAAGGGGATTTATTTAATAAAATAGATATAGAAAAAGCATTGAAGGATGTGGATATTATAGTAAACTTCGCTGCAGAATCGCATGTAGACAGATCAATAGTTGATGCCCATGATTTTTTAAATTCCAATATTTATGGTGTATATAATATACTAGATTATATGAAGGAAAACAGGAATATTGAAAAATTTATACATATTTCAACAGATGAAGTATATGGAAACGCATTAAATAAAAAATTCGATGAAAATTCATGCTTGAACCCAAATAATCCTTACAGTGCAACAAAGGCATCGGCGGATTTATTAATACTGGCATATTTCAAAACTTATGGAATACCAGTTTCTATTACTAGAAGCTCTAATAATTACGGTCCTTATCAGCATCCAGAAAAATTAATACCTAAAACTATAATATATGCATTATTAGACAAAAAAATACCAATTTACGGAAATGGGAAAAATAGACGTGACTGGTTATATGTTGATGATAATGTAAAAGGTATAATAAAAGTTATGGCAAGAGGTAAAAACGGAGAAATATATAATATTGGTTCGGAGATTGAATTAGAAAATATTGAAATAGTCAAAAAAATATTACACATAATGAATAAACCCGAGTCATTGATAAAATGTGTTAACGATAGACCTGGTAATGATTTAAGATACTCATTAGATTCATCAAAATTAAATGCATTGGGTTTTAAACCAGAAGTTGATATAAATGAGGGACTTAATAAAACAATAGATTGGTATAAAAACAATAAAAGCTGGTGGTATGGGAAAAAGAATTGGTAATCCTAAAAAAATGCTTCTTATGATCA
>NZ_LKBG01000104.1 GCF_001402945.1 Acidiplasma aeolicum | reverse complement strand
TAAAGACTTATATAATATAATTATTAATAAAAGAAATCTACTACTTTTTATAAAATATAAAAATACTAATACTTTTTCATAAAATATTCAAACTCGCCGATCATATTATTGTCCCTTTTTTCCTTTTCAATTTCCCTGAGATTATTCCTCCTGATTTTGCCGCTAATTGTTTTTGGGAGGTCATTAACAAACTCTATTATTTCCGGCAATTTATATGATGGCAGCAACTTTTTAACACCATTAAATATGGTTCTGGCAGTCTCCTCATTCTTCTCATGCCCATCCTTTAATACAATAAATGCCTTTACCTTCTGGTATTTAAGCCTATCAGGACTTCCAACAACAGCGGATTCCAAAACAATACCGGTGGCAATTATTGCACTCTCCACCTCAAATGGTCCAATACGGTAGTCTGATGATTTTATAACATCATCTGACCTGCTGACAAAATAAAAGTTCCCATCGTCATCCCTGTATGCCCTGTCGCCGGTAAGATAATAATCTCCTATGAAGACCTCCCTGTTTTTCTCATCATCAGAGTATCCTAAAAATAAACCGTATGTGCCTTTATAATTTTTTACAGCCATGAGGCCCGGCTCGAAGCTTTTGTTAATTTCGTTCATTTCTTCATCAAGCAAAACAATATTGTATGTGGGCAGCGGCCTTCCCATTGATCCTGGAATTACAGATTTTCCGGGGAGGTTTGCAACCATTGCAGTGCTCTCTGTTTGCCCGTAATAATCCCTGACTGTTGTTCCGAATTTCTCACGCCATTTATTTATAATCTCGGCATTTAAAGGTTCACCGGCACTTACAGTTTCCCTTAAATCCTTAAGTTCAATTCCGTCAAGATTTGCAGAGATAAACTGCCTCCAGGCCGTTGGCGGGGCACAGAACGAATTAACATGGTATGAATCCAGCACCTCAAGGTATTTTCTAACATTCAGCTTACCGGAATAATCTATTGATAACACTGTGGCACCCGCTGTCAGTGGGGAAAAAACAGAACTCCATGAAAATTTTGCCCATCCCGGTGAGCTTAAATTAACATGTATGTAATTCTCCCTGATGCCTATTGCGGTGGCTGTTGATAATTGTCCTATTGGATAAAGCACTGCGCTGTGGTTCACAGTTTTTGGCATTCCGGTTGTTCCCGATGTGAAGTATTTTATAAATACATCATTAATGAATAATTTCTCGCCTTCAGCTGTGTTATTTTCATTATTTATCTCCTTAATGTTAATGGCATCATCATAGTTTCCTATTGATATCTTCAATGGCCTATTTTTCAATGACCTTGATATCTTTTTCATATTCTCTGAATCGGCAATTATTACATCAGGTACTATGCTTGAGAACCTGAATTTTAGCTCAAATTCTGTAAGATTTGGGGCCAGTGGAATTAATGTGTATCCAGCCTTAAGGGCGGCCAGCATTATGTACCACTGCTCTGTTAATGCTGGTGACATTAAGTAAATTACAGCAGATTTTTTTATGCCATGTTTCCTTAATAAATTAATTAATTTATTATAATTTGAAATCAACCGGTTATATGAAACATTAATTTCCATTTCATTTTCCATATTGTAGTATATCACTGCATTTTTATCAGAACCATAAAATTTTTCAAAAATTTCTTGAACCCAGTTGAATGGTTCTGGCGGTTTCATATTTCTTAAATCCTCAAGAATCCTATACCTTTCATCATAATTTTTTTTAACTTTTTCATACAATTCAGTAATGTTCATAAAAAAGAATATATATGGTTAAATAAAAAGTTTTTTATATATTCATTTTTCTTCATTATAAAATAAATGTCTTTATAGGGTTATTCATG
>NZ_LKBG01000103.1 GCF_001402945.1 Acidiplasma aeolicum | reverse complement strand
AGAACAAGAAAGATAGGTGCATTTCCCAATGGTGATTCACTGATAAGGCTGGTTGTTTCAATAGCAATGGACATCAATGATGAATGGCTGATAAGGAAATACATAAATATGGAGGTTGATTAAGGATAATGTTAAAGGGTCATTTGAATTTACAGTAAAAGTATTACACTATCATATATTCTCCATTTTCCTTATATTTTTTGTAAATATAATTTATATACCCTGTGCTTATCTTCATTTCTTTAGCTATTTCTGTTGATGATCTTCTTTTAATTTTTTCCCTTATTATGTATTTTATTTTTTTATCATTTAACTTCATTCTTGGTGTGTATTCTTTTATTATATTTTTACCGGGTATATATAGGAAATATTTACGGGACAATATAAATTTTTGCATGTCTCATAAAAATTAAATAACATATTATAATAAAAATATTCCTATAAACACTTTACCAGTTTCCAATACTTAAATCTTGTCATACCAGTCATATTTATAGGATAGTTTAATTTTCAGCTATTATGAAAAACTGTCAAGGATATAATGAAAAAAACCTGCTAATGAAATAACATAATCAATGAATATTGACATAAACTCAAAGAGGATTAAATTCATTGACCATGTATATTATTTAATATACAGTGCACTACACGGATCTGATTTAACCGATACATCCATTGGCAATGGAATAAGAAGGTCATAGCTTTCAAAGCTAAATACTAAAAGATCATATATTCCATTCATCCAGCTATTCTGTAAATTGTTAGAACCATACATAAGGGCACATGACTATAGAGTGTACAGCAGGTACACGCGTGTATTGACAATTGATTCAACATTCATTAAAACATTGATGAATAGCAGTCTTGCCTATTATCAGTGTATTAAACACAATATACCATATCAGCATATTAGAATATGAAAAGGGTAAATACATACTATATAAAGTGGATTAAACCACAAGGAACTCATAGTATTCCCTGATCATGGCCATAATGGAGTTCTGGTTAAAATCATTATACAAGGAACTCAATTCGGGATAACATAATTTATTATTTATGTATAAATTATTTAAATATGCCATAAATTATATATATTAAACGATATTATGCAATCTATGAACTTTCTTGAAAATTATAAATTGTATTTAAAAATGGTACTTAATAAAAGTAATGGTAATATTGATATGTCAAATTTAAACTTTGTAGATCCTATGATTATTTTATTATTATTTGACTATTTAAGAAATTCCAGATATATTCCTCCATCAAATTCTGATACTAAAAATTATATAAACACAATGCTGCAAAATTATAATAATCTTAATTTTAGCAACAAATCTTATTTACCCATCACAGGAGTAAATGAGAACGATAATAAAGTGGAACAATTTGTTGAAAGAATTTTAAAAACTTATAATATGGATAATAGTGATTTACTTAATTATATCATAGGAGAGCTAACCGATAATATTATAGAACATTCAAAATATACCAATAATTACATACTTGCACAATATTATAAAAATACTGGTCTTGAAATATGTATTTATGATGACGGAATAGGAATACCAAAAAGTTTCAAAAACGCTGGATTTAATTTAAATAACGATGCTGACGCAATAAAAATGGCATTAAATGGCGAGTCAACCAAGGGCGATAAGGAGAGGGGTACAGGCTTAAGCTCTATTAGTAGAATAATTGAAAGCTCTTCAAGCAACGAGTTCATAATAATATCGGATAAGGCCATATACAATTTTTATAATGGCAGGGAAAATTTATATAATTTAGATGATAAATATAAACTAAGAGGGACGTTTATTGGGGTTCTGTTTAAAAATAATATAAATAATATAAATATCTATGATTATA
>NZ_LKBG01000102.1 GCF_001402945.1 Acidiplasma aeolicum | reverse complement strand
TATTTTTGTACATACAAAAGAAAAAAATATATACTATTATAATCTTATACTTTTAATGAGGGATAAAACTGAAAAACTTACATTAAGAATATCAAAGGAGGAACTTGAGGAAATTGACAGTTTTTTATCCACAAATTCTAATTATACAAACAGATCGGAATTTATAAGGCTTGCAGTTCTTGAATATATATCCAATCTAAGAATAGGTATAATTTCAAAAAATAACACATTACATGTAAATCCAATTATTGAAAAAAGCCTTCAGAGGGCCGTATCATCAGGTTATTTCAAAAGCCTTGATGATGCCTATGAGGAAATAATAAATGAGGCATGGAGAAATAATATTATTTCAGGTCTAATAGAGGCCAAGCATAAGGAAATAGAAAAAATAGAAAAAACACTGGAGGGTGAAAAAAAGTATGATGAGTTATGAAAAAAATGGTTTTCTTGATATAGTCAGAAATTTAGAGGATATAAATTATTTTACATTTATATCCACGGATTCCGGAATATACAAATCATTGGATGGAAATCTGCCCGCAAATTCAACATATTATTATATTGAAATGGGTTTAAATAAGGTAAATATTGATGAATACACAAACTACAGTTACAGAAACATCCTGCGCAATGATAAGGTAAGCATAAGCTCTGGCAGGGCCATGAATCATTACCGCTTTGTAAGAATCATGTCAATAAAAAATATATCCGCTGATATCTTAAATTGTATTGAGGATGCCGCAATGTACATATTCATTGATAATGATAGGAATGTCTTCTCGGAAGTATATGATTACATGTCCAAAAAGGGAATACCGTTTTTAAAGGTTATCCATAAAAAATACTACAATATTAACGGAACAAACTATGCATCACCACACAGGCTTTTTGATTATATTTTTGAAAATTATGTACCATAGCCGCTATCCTTTGTTAATGATATATATATTTCCTCAAGGTCATCATATTTTTCCACATATTTAACATGCATGCCATTTCTTGAGAACATATTTATAATTTCATCGTTGTGCATATCAGGTGGTTTTTCCAGAATAATTTCATTTCCATTTACCCTGAATGGGTGTATGTTTCCATCAAGATCATTATTATAATCGGATTCCAGTGTAATTTTCAGCATTTCCCTGTTTTCCTCAGTTTTTGAATCATGGCCTATGGTTCCACTGTTAATAATTATCACCCTGTTGCATAGATCCCTTGCCTCATATAACAGGTGAGTGCTTAAAATAACCAGCTTATCCCTTGATATCTCCTTAATTAATGAATGAATCTCGCTCATTCCCTTTGGGTCAAGTCCAAATGTTGGTTCATCAAGCACAACTATCTCGGGATTGCCCATCAATGCAACAGAAAGTGCCAGCCTCTGCTTCATGCCCCTTGAATATCCACCAGTTTTCCTGTCAAGAAACCCCGAAATCTGTGTTATTTTTGATAACCTGTCTATTTCTGATTTTATCTCCTCATTTTTTAAACCTTTTATTTTTCCGGTAAAATTTAGTATTTCCCTGGATGTTAAATACCCATAAAACTCTGGCTGTTCTATTAAGGACCCGAGAAAACTCAGTGCCCTTTCAGGATAATCTGAAACATTTATGCCATTGATTGTAACCTCACCATGAGTTGGCCTGATTATATTTGTCATGAGCTTTAGCATTGTTGTTTTTCCCGCACCATTAGGTCCCAAAAGTCCGGTGCATCCGGTACCAGAAAATGTAAGGTTTATATCATTTAGTGCGGTTATCTTCCCGTATTTTTTGGTTATATGATCAAGCCTAATCTCCATTACTGCACCTCCTTTCTATCAAACAAAAAGAGGCCTATGACAAAGGTTGCAACAAAATATACAAACATAATAAGGCCTGCCAGCATAATGTCTGGAA
>NZ_LKBG01000101.1 GCF_001402945.1 Acidiplasma aeolicum | reverse complement strand
ATTAGAAAAAATTAGAAAATTTAAACTCAAATTTTTTCCTTTATAATTATATATATTTGAGTTAAAAATTGAGCACCTAAAATTTTAATGATAGGCCTTTAAAATACTAAATATTTATGTGTTCAATATTTTTTTAAAATTGATTACAGAACCTTGAAAATAATATCTCAATATAAGATTTATTCAATTTATGAAAATTGAACACTTAATATTTTATTCTTATCTAAATAATATTACACGTGAAAAACACGACTAAGCGTGAGCATTTCATTTTCTCATTCCATGTTTTTCTCATTCTCTATCTGCTTACTATCTGCTTACTTTATCCATATTCCTGGTCCATGATTTTATAACAATTTATGGTCTTATCATTTTAATACCCTGGTAAGTGCGGATATCTAAAACCGATATCCTATTTTAGAAATACAGTAAAACAAAGACTTATCAATCAAAAAACGGAAATATTGATGAATAACAATTTCGTACATATTATATAATTATGAGAAAACGGGTGAAAAAATAAAAATCTCATGGATAAAGAACTAAATTATTTTTCGTTTATTATATTGTGATAAGATTATATAATATAATAAATAATTAGAAAATCCGTAAAATAAAGGATATGGCACTCTAATATATCGATAGATATATGATAATTATAAATTATTTCTTACCGCCCCCCTTTCCCTTTCCATTTTTTAATGATAAGCCTGTAATTTAAAGGATAAATTTGTGTGAAAATTGAGAGAAAAACTTATTTTTTTTAAGTTAATTTATTTAACCAAATATCGATTACCGTATATGGTAATTGGATATTAAGAAAATCTTATTTTTTTAAGTTAATTTATTTAACCCATGACAATGACAATTTTTTAATGATAAGCCTGTAATTTAAAGGATAAATTTGTGTGAAAAATACATCTTATATATGCTTAAAACCTTGTATTTAATATAATTTCACACGCAAATTTGGCAGATAATAGATGCGGGAATTGCAAACCCTTCAAAGAACCGAATGCGCATAAAGGTGTTTATATATGGCCAGAGGCAAAAAGTTTAAATATGCATAAAAAAATAGTGCATATATACAGAACGTGTTTATTGATAATTGATTACTCATTAAAACGGCCCTTGATAGAATATATTCTAAGAAAATGGCCTGCAATTCCAAAGATGATTATGAGATCTTTATTCTCATTTATAAAATAATTTATTATGCAACTATGATTATAAAAATATGCGAAAATTTATATATAGACATAAGATAATTTATTATGATTTCATCAGAAACAAAAGAGCCATTATCAGTAATTATAAAAGAATCCTTATTTCGCAACTATTCGGCTGCAGAGTATCTTATTAAAAAATACAACTTAACAAAAGCAGATAAGGAAAAAATAGATTCAAGCATAACAGATCCAAAGGTTAAAAAGGCAATATATGAAATATTAGGAATAAAATGATTGAATACTCGGCCATAGCAGAATCTTCTGCGGTAATTCTTACAATTTATTTTTTATTTTTTCCTATACTAACATCTTTATACACTAAGGATACAATATTAATATTTCTCCATCTGGCAAGGCTACAACTTTTAATTAATTTTTTATTATTTGGAATAACTATAATACTGGCCGTAATTGAAAGTTTTTATTCCCTTATATTTTTAATAATATCCCTGATTTTCCTTCCTTTTTCTATAAATTATATTCTAAAATCCTTTGAGTATGATTTAAACCTTGGCAAATCATTAAAGGAAAAATAATAAGCTTTTTTATTTCAATTCATTCCTGAATTTCTTTAGCATATCAGGGTCCTTTAATATTTCTTCTAAGACATTCTCTATTAACTTAGATTTAAATGATTCCGGTGCATTCTCTATCATCTTCTTTGCAATTCCTGGTATTAT
>NZ_LKBG01000100.1 GCF_001402945.1 Acidiplasma aeolicum | reverse complement strand
TTAAATAAATATAATAAATTTTAATTATAATAATTTATTCCTTTTAAATATGTTTAAATATATCATAAAATTAATATTTTATGGCAGCAAATAATAAAGAGTTTGAAGCCAAATCTATAATAGCAAGAATGCAGAGAATAGATAAATGGCCACTACCACCATCTTTTCTGGCAATAATAGCCATTGGTTATTTTTTCACCTTTTATGATGTTACCGATATAGGATTTGCCATGCCAGCAATAGCCCCACAGTTCCATTTAACAGGTTCCGAAAGCCTGTTTCTTGCACTATCCATAGGTCTTATAGGATATGTTATAGGGTCCTTTATAATTGGATATCTTTCAGACAGGTATGGAAGGTATCCCATGTTAATACTAACCATGGCTTTAATGGCACTTGGTTCCTTTGGAGATGCCGCATCCCTAAATCTTGACATGCTTATAATCTTCAGGTTTATTACAGGTCTTGGCCTCGGTGCAGATTTAAATCTAATTCCCGCATATATTGGCGAATTTGCACCTGCAGACAGGCGCGGGCATCTTGCACAGATAACATTTTTCCTTGGTATTCTTGGTCAGGCTGTCACACCTTTTGTGGCACTTGCAATTGTGCCGCCATTCTATTTTGGATGGAGGCTTTTATTCTTTATTGGCGGTTTAATAGCAGTCATTGCTGTAATTTTAAGGGCCCAGCTTCCAAGATCTCCCAGATGGCTTGTAAGCCATGGTGAGCTGAATAAGGCTGATGACGTTGTATCCCATTTTGAGCAGTACTTAAAACAAAAGGGTGAGGAGCTTCCTGCTCTTACTGATGATGAAATAAATAAAATAAACGTTAAAACAGAAACGACGAGGCTATCATTTTATTATTTATGGCAAAAGCCATACAGATTAAGAATGCTTGTTTTTGGGCTATGGTGGGGTCTGTGGTACATTGGAAACTATGCATTTCTTGGAGATGCTGCAACAATACTTTCAGATTCAGGCATTTCACTGGCAAGCTCAATCCTTTATCTGGCCATAGGTGCAATTGGATACCCTGTTGGTGCATTATCGTCTTGGGTTATATCTGATAAAATAGAGAGGAAATACATAGTCTTTATAGGATCAATTTTATGGCTGATTGGCATGGTTATATTTGGTAGCAGAATAAATTCAATAGCACTTATTTCTGGAAGCTTCATAGCATCCTATTCACTAGCCTTTTTAATCGGCATAGCATACATGTACACATCCGAAAGCTACCCTACGAGGGCACGTACATCAGGTTTCGCCATGGGAGATGGGCTTGGGCATATAGGTGGGGCAATTGGTGCTCTTTATCTTCCACTATGGGTTGCCCAGATAGGTTTCTTTGGTGGTTTCACATTTATAGGCATAACAACATTTATAGCTGGAATAATACTTGTTGTTGGTGGTTCCATAGCCACAAGGCAGCAGCTCGAGACAATATCAGCCTGATATATTTATTTTCTTATAGTAATACTTAAATTTATTTTTTTATTAATATTACATGGTTTTAAATTATCCAAGGGATCTTACAGAAGAACAGAATCTTCTCCTGAATTCCATCAGGGGTATGCTTGAAGAATACGGTGAAAACTACTGGGCGAAACTGGATGAGTCACATCTTTATCCAGAGGAGTTTGTGAAAAAATTCACTGAACTGGGCCTTTTTAATGTTCCAATACCAGTTGAATATGGTGGTGCCGGTCTTGGAATAAGGGAGGCATCACTTATTCTTGAGGAGATTAATGCATCAGGTGGGAATTCACAGCCCTTTCATGGCCAGTATTACATGTCATGGCTACTGTCAAAATTCGCAAGTGTGGAAATGAAAAAGAAACTTTTTCCAGCACTGGGAAGCGGGAAAATTAGAATGCAGAGCATGGGGCTTACTGAACCCGATGCAGGATCAAATACGCCTGAAATCAAAACCTTTGCAAAAAAGTATGGGAATAATTATATAATAAATGGCCAGAAAATTTTTACATCCAGAATTGAGGAATCTGATTGGATATTAATCGTTGCAAGAACCAAAAGGTATGATGATGTCCAGAAAAAAACAGATGGTATAAGCCTATTTTTGCTGGGCCCTGAACAAAAGAAAGAAATAGAATACACCAGAATTAAAACAATGTTTAATAGCCAGACATATCAGGTATTTATAAATAATATAACGGTGCCCGAAGAAAATTTAATTGGAGAGGAAAACAGGGGTTTTGGATACTTAATGCACGTGCTTAATCCCGAAAGGATCCTAATCGCATCGGAAAGCATAGGAGATATGCGATGGTTTATTGAAAAATCTGCAGGTTATGCATCATCAAGGGTGGTATTTGACAGGCCCATTGGTGAAAATCAGGGTGTGCAGTTCCCAATAGCTGATATATATGCAAAGATGCTCTCCGTATCTGCATTAAGATGGCAGGCTGCATCACTCTATGATTCCGGTGGGGATATTAAAATTGTTGGCGAGCTTGCAAATTCTGCAAAATATCTGGCATCAGAATATGCATGGCAGGCTGCCAATGTTGCCATGGATACTTATGGTGGATATGGGGTTGCTGTTGATACAGGCATAGAAAGAAAATTCAGGGAGGCAAGGTTATATAAGGTCGCGCCCATAACAAATAATCTGGTTCTATCATATCTGGGCCATAATGTGTTAAACATGCCAAAATCATATTAATTTTTATTCCATTTTATAATTTCATTTATATTATATGGTAAATGTCCGGCATTTAAGTAATTCATATACCTTAGTAATGAATCTTTAAAATTTGGGTGTACACAATTTTTTATAATCTCCACTGCTCTTTCCCTTGGGTCCTTCCAGCGAAGATCTGCAATTCCTATCTCAGTTACAACAAAATCGACAAGCATTCTTGGAATGTCAACACATGATAGCATCGGCACTATTCTGGATATTTTTCCATTCATGGCAGTGGATGGCATCACAATGGCAACATACTTACCTGAACTGCAAAAATCTATTGAACCACCCACACCATTGTATATATTTTCTCTTATGTGGGAAACATTGGCCGATCCAAAAATATCAATTTCTATTGCCTGCTGTAATACTATTACACCCAGACCTGAAATTATATCGGGACTGTTTGTAATGTAATTTGGTCTGAGAACAATATTCCCTGAATAATCAAGATAATTTTCCATAAATTTTTTTGTGTAAACTTCATCTCCCTGTAGTGTATAAATTGCGGATGCGCTTATGTATTTGATTTTATGTCCAATGTATTCAGTCCATCTTGCAGGTGCTATTTCGCACCATATTTTAAGGTCATTAAATGGTGATTTATCAATAAGTGAGGAGGCTATGGACCCGGCCCCAACCTGAACTGGCATGGTGTTTTTAAACTTAATCTTTTCATCAAGCATGCACCAAATATTCTCTGCTATTGAATTGATTTCCTCTGGAGGTTTTCCGTACGAGGCTGCGCTTTCTTCACTGCCATCAGAATAAATTATTGCTGCTATTTTATTTTGATTTATTCTTAACTCTCTTTTTCCTATACGGGAAATAATTTTTTTGAACTGATGCTCCCTTACCGAATTAATATCAGTTATATCATGGAGCCCCGTTAAAACAGGCTTGCTTCTATTAATCTCTATAATTATCTTTTTTGATGCATTGCATAGGGCTGGCGTTGCATCCACTGAAAGCGAAAGTATTATACCTTTACTGTTTACTTCTGTTGCCTCAAGGACCGCAACATCTATTTTATCCATTGAATTAAGACTCAAAAGTTTTGAATACTTGTATACACTATAATCCATCATCATGGTTTTCCCGTTATTGACATCATCCCTGCTTTTTTTATCACTTAAATAATAAAAACGCCGGGATATTTCAATATTTCTCATGGCATCATCAAACGATTTTGTCATACCTCCACCAGAATAAACCTGAATTCCTTTAAAATACTGTGGATGTTCTTTAAAAATTAGCGGTATAATTTTTGGAACAGACTGCCCTCCCATGCCCCCGAATGCTATCGATTTTTTATTTTTTAATATTTTTTTAAATACATCCTCAGGGTCCATAACCTTACTCTCAAGTTTTGGCGGAATTCTCATTAATTTCACCCCTATTAAAATTTTTAATTATTTTAATGGTCCATATCTGCCTGATCCAGTATATTTCTTGCCATCCTTATATGCACCGAATCTATTAACCTTCCATCGATCCTCAGTGCACCCCGGCCCTGGGAGGCTGATTTATTATATTCTTCTATTACCATTTTTGCCCATTTTATTTCCTCTTCTGACGGGGCATAAACGCTGTTTGCAATATCTATCTGTGTTGGATGTATAACCTGCTTTCCTGCAAAACCCAGATTTTTTGACCTTACAGCCTCATCCTTAAAGCCGTTTATATTGTTTAGATCAAAGTAAACCTTATCTATTGGTAATATGCCTGCTGATCTGGCAGCGACTGCAACGGCAGTTGCAATATATGTGTTCTGTGCATAGCCATCAATATTTCCAGAAACTGACAATGAAAAATCAGCGGCTGCCCATGAAATCATTGAAACTCCATCCTCATGTGCTATGTCATTAATTTTTGTAAAACCTTCAGCTGTTTCTATTAAGGGGATTAAAGGTATGCCAAGAAGCCTATAAATATGTTTTATACCAGTACATGCCTTCGGGATCATAATATAATCTATTTTGGCATCAGTTTTTAGTAATGAAGTTATATCATTATAAAAATAGGGTGTTTCCATTGAGTTAATTCTTATTGCAACAGCTTTTTTAATAATATTTGTTTTAAGAAATTCCAGAATATATGACCTTGCAGAATCTTTTTTATCATCCGGTACTGCGTCCTCCAGATCATATATAATTATATCTGCATTTAAGCTTAGGGAATTAATAACCATTTTTTCATTATTGGCCGGGACATATAGCTGGGACCTTGTTTTCATTATATCACCATTTACTCTCTTTCTTTGGTATCATAAATGTCCTGGTGAATTCAATCACCTCCTCTGAGTTCTGGTTATATCCTGTTGTTTTAATCTTTATAATTCCGAATCCCTTTTTTGACCTTGATTCACGCTTCTCTATGACCTCGGCACTTGCATATAATGTATCACCAGCGAAAACCGGATGCATGTATTTAACTCCGTCAATTCCAAGCATAAAACCATTTTTGCTTGTGTATTCCACAACAAGGCCAACCACAACTGCTATGGTTAGCATTCCGTTTACAACAAGCCTTCCATTAAAAGGTTCTCCTGGATAATACTTTTTGGTATAATCTGCATTAAAATGAATCTGGTTATTATTATTTGTTAATAATGTAAACCATATATTATCCATATCTGTAATGGTCCGTCCAACACTGCTGGAATACCTATCCCCAATATTTATATCATCATAGTATACATCAGCCATATTTTTATAATAATAATGGATATATAATATTAATTTATGAGCATAAATTAATTTATGGTGCTTAAATCATTTATTATTTGGGCTTAAAATACTTAATATTTAGGGCTAATTTAAATTTTATAAGAAAACAACAATATACGCCATTAATGATATTATAATAATCTGTATAACCAGCTGTACTGATGCTGTTATATTTATAACCCTAAGGAATCCTGAAATTTTTGTATTACAATTTTTACTTTTATTTTCAACGTAAATTTTCATCGAGTATCTAAAAATTAAGATAAAGCTCATTAAAAACAGGATAAATGCCAGTGCAATTATGGGTATAAATAAATAATTTAATTTAAATATACCCTCTTTTAATGAAAGTATGAAGCCCAGCACCGGGGTAATAACAGATGCTGCAGGGATAAAATAAAGCGTCATTGGCAGAATCCTTACCGCGACCCTGGACCTTATATTATCATCAAGCCCGTTTAAAACTATATAAAAAATCAGACCTAGGAAAACGTCTGCGCCTGTCCATATTGCACCAATTAGGACATGTATATAGTCTATTAAAAGAATATTGCCAATAAATGCCGGTATAGTAATTAATAGAAATGAAAAAATTATTGTTATGGTAAAATTTTTTAAAAGTTCCGAATTTCTCAATTAAACACCCCTGTGGCAAGGCCTGCCATGATAAAAATTATGGCTATCTGAAGAATGACCTGGCTTAATGAAAGTCTCAGGTTAAACATTGTAAGCCTTACAATTTTTTCCACATTTTTACCACCATGCAGTATCTCACTGTAAACCCTTAATTCATTGGGCAGAAATATTCCAATTCCCTGAATTAATAAGATAAAGGCGATGATTAATGCTATTATAATATATAATGACGAAAATGAAAATTTCAAAAAAATAACCAGCTCTATGCCTGCAGTGATCGTTACAGATGAAATAGCTGGCATGAAAAATAGCATTGTTGGTGTGATTCTTGTTGACAGTCTTGCCCTCTCAATATTATTAAGGCCTTTCATTACGTATGAGAAAAAAATACCCATTACCAGATCCATACCGGTCCACATGGACCCTGCAACCACATGGAAGTATTCAAGATAATAAAAATTATGAAGGTATAATATGATAACAAGCAAAACAGGTGGAATAACCAGCATTGGAAATCCTCTTAAAAAGGAATTTTTCAATGTGAATTTTTGATCAAGGGCAACCCTTTCAGCATTACTATTTATCACAGGGGTTTAAAATTTGTGATTATTTATTTTTTAATTTATATTCATAACTACATAAATAAAATATATAAAATATTAAACACCATTATCATTCCTTATTATTATTGCGTCTATTTTTAATCTGTTATTTGTGTATTCTGTTAATCTTTGAATAATTAAATTTTTTAGATAATTAATAAATTCATTATTATAATTGATTATCTGCATAACCTCCGAAACGGTATTTGAATTGCCTATTTTTTCAATTAATTTTTTATCCATTTTTATTTTTTTTGCAATATCAGACAGAAAATTGAAATCAACGCTGCTGGAATGTGCATGAAGGTCCATGCAACCCATGGCCAGCTTGGACATTTTCCCCGGCATTCCAACTATGGTGACACTATTTGCACCCACCTCCATGGCACGCCTGACAGAAAATCCGGCAAAATCACCTATTTCAATAAAGCTTTCCTCTGGATACCCATTTAAAATTTTTTTTGCCTCAGAATCACTTCTCCCACCGGTTGTAAATACAAAGTCTTTTATACTGTTTTTTATGGCCACACGTAGGGCCAAAACAATTGATGCCTTCCAGGATGATGTTGAGAAAGGTGTCACTATACCGGTAGTACCAAGTATTGATATTCCACCTATTATACCAAGCTTTGGGTTGCAGGTTCTTCTGGCCACCTCATTTCCACCTGGAGCGTATATCAGTATGCTTAACCCATTATTTATGCCATGGTCATTAAGAACCTTCATTGCAGTACCCCTTATCATCCTCATTGGAACCGGATTAATGGCGGAATTCCCGGGCCTTACCGGAAGACCCTCCCGCGTGACAACCCCGATACCCTTTCCACCAAGGATCTTTATATCTTTCCCGGGAGACATATAAACCCTTGAATATATAAAAAGTCCGGTGGTTACATCTGGATCATCACCGCCATCCTTTAGCACTGATGCCTCTGCATAATCATTTTCCAGCCTTTTATGGCTGATTTTAAAAACAGCGTTCTTTTTGACAGGAAGTTCTATGGTAACCTCATCAGGTATGTTTCCGGTAATAAGGCCTATCAATGCCGCCTTTGTTGCAGCTGTTGCACATGCACCTGTGGTGTACCCGTATCTTAGATTTCCCTCAGGTATGTCCTCTATGTACATTTTTATCACTTAAAATGGCATTTGCAATGGCAGCACCCATTGCCGATCCTCCCTTTATGCTTAAATTAGTAATAAATGGTATTTTAACTTTTAATAGTAACTGCTTGCTTTCCAGGGCAGATACAAAGCCAACTGGAACCCCTATTACCATATGGGGATTGCATTTTTTATTATTAATTTCCTCAATTATTGATATTAATGCAGTTGGGGCATCACCTATGACATAGACCGCTTCCGGCATTTCCCTGCAGGCCTTTTTAATGGCAATATATGACCTTGATATATGCATGGATTTTGATGACTCAATGACATCATCATCATTTATATGGCAGTATGTTTTATTACTGCCTATTCCGTATTTTACCATATTTATGTCTGTCACTATATTATAATTCTGGTCAAACAGGCCATCTTCAAAATTTTCGGAAAATATTATTGATCTGGCGGCATCAATATCGCCCGTGGCATGTGCTGCCCTTATTATTATTTTTGATTTTAATGAATCATCGAGCCCCATAATATTCTTTATAATCCCAAAACTTTTTGAATATATCTCTTCAGGATTCAGGATATATACCACCCTCTTTTAATATTTTTACCACATCTTTATATGTGTATGCCATATTTTTATATTTGTAATCTGGTCTTTTAATTATTATTGTTTTTATGCCAAGGTCAAGTGCAGCATTTATCTTTGGTTCCGATAAAAAGCCACTGTCCTTTGTAACCATTGTATCTATATTAAAATACTGCATAATTGAATAATTAACCATATAATTCAATTTCCCCTCAATGGCAATAATGTTTGACTGTGGTACCCCATGGTCTATAAGAGCCCTTATATTTTCAGGATCAGGTATAATCCTGAAATAATAGTTTTTACTGGCATCAATTTCATAAAATCTAACAGTTTTTATCCCTGTCGTTACAAAAATATTCCTTGAATCGTTAAGCAGATCATTAATTTCATTAAAACCGGCATAAAGCACATTTTTTGAATTAATTTTAACCGGCTTTCTATCAAACCTTATGTGAAGCATGTTTAATTCATTTGAGACATCCAGTGCTGTTTTATGGATGCTTTCAGCAAATGGATGTGTGGCGTCTATTACCGCATTTATTTTATTATTGTTAATAAAATCAATCATATTCTGCCTGTCCAGCCTTCCATTTATATGCCTGATATTTAATGATTCAAGCTTTTTTGCCGCCTCCCCGGTTACAACAGAGCATATTAAATCATATCCTTCTGATATTAACTGCATGCAGAGCTCCCTTGAATCAGATGTGCCGTCAAAGACAAGAATCATTTAAATATCCTCCCTATAATTCAGACTTCCATTCCTCTGTTCCATCGTCATATATGTCCTTCTTCCATATTGGTGGCAGTTCCTTTATTTTATCTATAATGTATTCACAGGCCATGAATGCATCCTTTCTATGAAATGATGATACACCAATGCCTATTGAAATCTCATTGAGCCTAACATAACCCTTTCTCTGTATAACACACACCTTATTTATATCATACATTTTTTTCGCATCGTCAATGATTTTATTGATGCTTTTTTCGGCCATGGCATCATATGATTCATAGTAAAGTGCCTTAATATTTTTTTTAGATTCGTCTGTCTTTCTCACCGTGCCAAGGAAAATTACATCGGCACCGGAATAATCGTCTTTTATTTCCCTCTGGATATCCTCAATGTTTATTGGGTCATTCTGGATTTTTATCATATGTTTACATATTGTTTTATAATATTAAAATTTAGCAAAATATTATGTTTTATTCCTTTTAAATTCTTTTGAAAACCTCATTATCCTTCCAAATGCCCTCACCTCACTGTGCCCCGGCACTGGTTTTCCTTTATAGAATCTCGATTTCACAGCATAATAAACAACTGATACTGTTAATATTATTGACGTGATCATCAGGCTGTACAGATTTATAAAGAGTATTATTAATATTATTGTTGAAATCCCAAGAATGGGTATTATTAAAAAATAATGGCTTTTTATCATCCCATTTCCTGATGAAGTTTTTTTCAACTCATAATATAGAACAATTGCAGAAAAATTAATTATAATATATGAAATTAAAACCGAGGAATTTGATGCCTCAACTATTGTTCCAAATGAAACGAAAATAAGGAATATTATGCCAAGCAATGAAGATAATACTATTGCGATATCAGGTGTTGAAAATTTATCTATATACCCGATCTTTTCAGGAAGCTCTTTGTCACGGCCCATAGCAAATAGAACCCTTGAGGTTCCAAGTATCCCCGTGAGGGTGACGCCTGCAGTTGCGGTTACGCCACCAATAGATATAATGATATCCAGATATCTGCTTTTCAATGATGATATTGCAAGTGTTAATGGTGATGACGATGTTGAATAGGCATAATAGGGCTTAAGGCCTAATAGCACAAGGGCAACAGTAATATAGAGTATAGATGATATTATAATTGATGTTATTATGGCAAACGGAATTGTTTTTTCTGGATTGATTACCTCATCACTTATTGTTGTAACCCTTGAAAATCCAGTAAATGCAAAAAATATAAGCGCAGTGCCTGTTATTATTCCAGAATACCCATGGGGAATAAAATCATTAAAATTGGATACACTAAACTTTGTTATTCCTGAAAAAATGAAGATTATAAGCACGGCAACATTTATAATAACAAGAACAGTTATGGTTTTTGCTGAATTTTTTATGCCTATTATATTTAATACCATAAAGGTAATAATACACAGTATTGCAAGAATTACAGGATTATAATTCAATCCAAACAATTCATCGAAATAGCTACCAAAGCTTAAAGAAACTGCAGAAATACCTATTATATTGCCAAATGTCCACATCCAGCCACCAACAAAGCCCACCGATGGCGATACAACACTTTTTGCATATTCATACACACCACCCTCCTTGGCAACGTGCCTGGCAATTTCTGAAAAGCTTAGCCCGGTGAACATTGCAATAATCCCTGAAAATAATATGGATATGATCACTGCCGGCCCTGCCTTATAGGATGCCAGACCAATTATTACAAAGATGCCTGCACCTATGATTGCACCAAGATTAATCATTACAGCATCCTTTTTTGTTACGGTCTTTTTTAGTTGCATGGCATCACCAGATTATCTTCCAGAAACAGCCACCAGACGATATTTAACATTATTATCTGTATAAAAATCCTGAATTTTATATTTAATATCTTTAAATCCAGTACTTTTATATATATTCATTATCTCCTCAAAAGAGTAAAATTTTGCATATCTGTAAAAGCCAGCAGGATTTTTAATTATATTATTTATGTATTCACAATTTTTATCAAGTATTACTGTGATGCATTCATTTGATATTCTTTTTGCCTCCACAATTGCCTTTTCAGGGAAATCCAGGAAACAAATTGTAACCATATTTAATGAAAAATCAAAATATTTATCAGGATATGGAATTGAATATGCTGATGCAACAAGAGCATTTATTCCACGCGTTTTTGCCAGTGATACCATGGATTCCGATACATCTATCCCATATTTTATATTTAAGGCAGATGCAAAGCGTCCGGTGCCAACACCGATTTCAATGCCATTGCCATCTGGAATTACAGATCTTATAAAATTTATTTGGTCACTATATTCCTTTATATGTATATCATACCATTTATCATAATCCATATAGTGTCTGTTGAAATAATCTATTTTTTCTTCCATTATTGTTAAAAATATTATATACATTATAAACCTTATTATATTTTTTCATAGTTTTCTACCAGAGTTTTCAGATAAATTTCTTCCCCTATTTCCGATGGATTTATAATATAGCATAGCAGGGCTCCAAGAAACTGCCGCACCTTAATCTCAGATTTTATATCATCATTATCGCATGTTTTCCGGGCTATTGCCCTTACCATTTTGGTACATATGTCCCTTATATTATCTGAAATTATGGGATAAATTGAACCGGAGGACAGTGTGAACAAAAATAGGTTGCGCATATCACTGCTGGCATATTTTTTAAAATAATTTCTTCCAATATCTTCCAGTAATTCAATACCTGAATATTTCATTAGCGCATCATCAATAACATCCAGGGGGAGGCTCATTTTTGCAACCTCTATAATTAAATCCTCCTTTTTCTTAAAGTACCAGAATATTAAACCCTTTGAAATTCCTGCCTTTTCTGTAATTTTCTCCATGGATGCACCGGAATAGCCATATTTAGAGAATATGCTTACTGCAGACTCAATAATTCTTTTTCTGGTTTCTGGGGAGCCCTTAATCTCATTGTTATACATGATTATAATATAATATTTTAATAAATAAAGTTTGATAATTGAGTTTTAAAATATAAATTAAATATATTCTGAAATTATTTGTATCATGAATAATGTTATTATAATTATTTACAATTAGCTGTAATGATTTCCATTAATTCTACAATTCACAACAGGCAGGTTATTGTTGTGAGTTTATCATCCATGATGCGGTCAATTGGAATGGGCGCATCCTGGCCATTCATGGCCATATTTTTAAGTCTTTATCTTCATCTGGCTATTTATATTGTTGGCATAGTATTTACACTTCTATCCTTAATGTCAATGGTATTTAGTCTCATTGGCGGGTATCTTGCAGATTTAATGGGCAGGAAATTTACATTAATGCTGGGAAGCATTTCTGGAATTTTTATTTATCTCTTTATAGCGCTATCATTCCAGTTTAATGCATATTTAATAACAATAATATTGTTTATATTTTCCTCATTTTCAGGTTCACTGGTGTATCCATCTGCAAGTGCATTAATATCTGATGTAACCCTAAGTGATGAGCGAGAGGGTGCATATTCTGTTTACAGAATTCTATCCAACGTCGGCTGGGCCATTGGTCCATTTATTGGGTCATTAATATATAACACGGGAATTGTATATATTTTCTATTCTCTTGTCCTTGCAAGTATATTGCAGTCGGTAATTATTATATTTGTCAAAAACCCAAACACTCTCCGCAAAACAGTTAGCGGTGGCAATCCATTCATTGTCTATGACAAATACCTTTTTATTTTCAGCATAGCCACATTTTTTGTAATACTTTTATCATCACAGTTTTCAGTATCCCTGCCATTATACAGTGAAATAGTCATAAAAATTAATGTCTCATACCTTGGTTATATATATGCTGTAAACGGTCTTGTGGTGGTTATTGGCCAGTATCCATTAATAAAATTATTTTCACGCTTTGGCGATATAATTACCTTTATGGCCGGAGCATTATTCTATGCCCTTGGATATTTTATTGTGGCATTTTCAACAAATGTAATTGATTTAATGCTTGACATGGTTATTATAACGATAGGTGAAAATTTAACAACCCCAACAATAAATAGTGTCATATCAAAAATGGTTTCTCATGAAAAAACCGGAAGATATATGGGATTTAATTCAATGTTCAATTCAATCGGCCGTGCCTTTGGCCCATCCATAGGGACATATATTATGTACACATTTCATTATAATGGAATAATAACATGGTCATTAATTGCGACATTTGGGATTTTTTCAGTACTTGCAATAATAATTTTTTCAGGAATGTATAAAAAATCTGGCAATACATATATAAACAGATATACAAAAACATAAATTTTATGGTAAAAATTTTTTCATATAATTAAAGAATAAATAATATATTTTAATTACACAGTAATGAAATTCAATTACAAATTAATAATAATATTATTATTTTTCCTGCTTTCCGCATATGCAATGTATTCAATTACATTTGTTTTGGTACCTGTATCACTGTACTTCCATGTTCCTGTTTCAGTTGTGACACTTGCAATTACGCTTTCATGGATAGGTGGTGCCATAGGTGGTTTCATATTTGGTATGGTTGCCGATAAAATAGGCAGAAAAAGGGCAATAATTATATCGGTCATTATTTATTCACTGGGTACCATTTTTGCAGGTCTTATTAACAGTGTTTATGAACTTTATTTTTTATGGTTTCTCGTTGGAATGGGGGTTAACGGTGAGAATGGAATAAGCTATGCACTTGTCTCAGAGTTCGAAAATACCATGCACAGGGGAATGACAGGGGGGTTCATGCAGGGCTTATACGCCATAGGGTCCCTTCTCGGTGCCTTTTCTGCATATATAATTATAGAGGTGCTTTCATTGAATTTCAGGATATTTTTCATCGTCATAGGTGTAATAAGCATTATATCATTAATATTATACAATAAAATACCTGAATCGTCAATATGGTTAAAATATAAAAATTCAAGCAATGGGAATTACAAAATAGAAATAGGTAAAATATTTACCGGCCGGGTCCGTAATATAACAATTTTTGGTTCATTGATTTCCCTGGGGTCATTTCTTTTCATAATACCATTGTTCAGCCTTGCCCCAACAGAACTTGAAAACCTTAATGTATACAATTATTATTTTATTATAATAATAGGAACATTTGCAGCAACCATATTTTACACATTTTCAGGTTACATGTATGAGCGCAAAAATGCAAAGGATGTAATGTACCCATTTGCAGCCGCATCATTAATATTTTCATTAATTTTTATACTAATAAACGCACACGGTGGATTAAGGTTTCTAAATGAGTTGTTTTTAATACTTTTATTTATGTCATCGGCCTTTTTTTCCTTTTTTGGAATATGGATAAGCAGCCTTTACCCACCCAATATAAGAGCATCAGGTGCCAATTTTACACTTCTGGTGGGCAGGTTTTTTGGCGGGGGCTTTGGACCAATAATTACAGTAATCCTTGGGAAAAATCTCGGAGTAAATATGGGAATTGTGTTATTTATTTCATCCATCATTGTCCTGGTTGGACTTGTCTTTATCAGACCGGGTTCAATGGAAAAAATTAACAATACATAAATTTAATAACATTTTTAGGCATATATATTTATGGAAATGGATGAAATAGATATAGATATACCGGAAAATACCAATATAATACTGGGCTACTCACACTTTATAAAAACTGTTGAGGATCTTAATGAGATTATAAAAACAACGGTGCCACAGAGTTCTTATGCAATAGTTTTTTCGGAGGCATCAGGTGAGAGATTAATAAGATATGAGGGTAATGATGAGTTTCTAATAAATCTGGGCATTGAGAATATAAGAAAGATTTCTGCAGGGCATACATTCCTAATATATCTGAAAAATGCATACCCCATAAATGTTTTAAACGCCATCAAATTATGCCAGGAGGTTGGCACCATATATGCCGCAACTGCCAATCCATTAAAGGTTATAATTGCCAGAACAGATAATGGCAACGCTGTACTTGGTGTTTCTGATGGGTACTCTCCACTGGGTGTCGAGGATGAGGCTGCAAAAAAGAAGAGGCATAAATTATTAAGGGATATAGGTTATAAATCTTAATTTTTTTATCTTATAAAGCAATTATGCAACTGGGCCCGTGGTGTAATGGATTATCATATAGGCCTCCGGAGCCTATAATCCGGGTTCGAATCCCGGCGGGCTCAATACACATTGTTTTTGAAATTATTTAAACCAAACAATATGTAAACCCAATTTAAAATTTTATTATGCGCAATCCAATAAGCACTGCTATGGTTATTGAAAGTATGGCAGTAATTAATGATAGATACCCATAAATTCTCTGCTCCTCATTTATTTTTATTCCTATAATATTCAGCCTCTCTTCCAGATTTAAATATAAATCCCTAACACCATTGGAAATCTCAAGCAAATTCAACTCATTTCCAATATGTATCATAGTCTTAACAACATTGTAAACATTATATTCATCCAGTACCTCTGGGGCATGTTTTAAAACTTCCCTGTATCTACGGCCATAAATGAATTTTGAATAGCTGTCTATTACAAGTTTAAGATATTCCACGATATGGCTTATAATCAGTCCGCCACCGGGCAGATACTGATTTAGTGATTGTCCAGCTGAAAGCCTGACAACGATGTTATGGAAAAAATATACGGTAGAATTCCCCTCATAATATGTATACATGCTGGCTGTGATTTTTTTAACGAAAAATCTATCAAAACCCTCCCTACTTATTTTAAACCTTATATTATCCTTTTCATCGCCATCAATTGATAAAAAACCGGTATTTATATAAAAAAACTCAAGTAAAAATCTTACCATTGTACACGTTTTATTTCTTTCATCCTCAGTGGTATAATCATGACTGCTGTAACTAATGAACCTGTTTATTGGATCTGGTGAGATAATATTAAAAAGTACCGGATTTATTGAAATATCTGCCACGGTGTGATATCCAAGGGTATAAACATCGCCAAATGGATTATCATTTATAGCTCTGTTAAATCTGTCCAAAAACTGATGCTGTATTAAATAAATTCCAAGGTTTTTTATATTTGCCTCGTTTTTATATTCCTTAGAAAAATTATACAATAAACCAAAATTTTTCCCCAAGGCCACAATGTCATTTTCTGGAGATGCAACACGGCGGAATTTGAATTTCAATAAGCTGTAATCTCCAGTTGGAATTAATATTGAATGGATTGTAACCACAGGATCAAATTTTATTTTAGAACCTTTTATGTTATAAATTTTTAAAAAAAAATATACTTCTATGTTATATGTCCCAACATCATTCATTTCATACATTTGCCCGTAGGTAAGATTTCCAATTTCCATTAATTTTATAAAAA
>NZ_LKBG01000099.1 GCF_001402945.1 Acidiplasma aeolicum | reverse complement strand
TATAAAATTTTTTATAATTGTTATGTTTATATTGAATTTATCCTTATCAGATTTTATATCTACAAGAAAATGCATATTCATCAAATTTACAAGAGACATTGAAAATAATATATAGTACATTGATGCAATAACGTTAATTACGTGCCCGGGAAGAGACAGTGTTGTTCCTATTGAGCCTCCAAGTAACGGAATTTCACTTATATGCAACTCTAAGTAAAATAAAGGTTTTATATAATAAACAAGTGACATTGTATAGAATATTATAAATAATATTATCACTGGGAATACAATTTTTCTAGTTTTCCTGAAAACGATTGAAATTAATGATATAACAGGAATCATTATTACTGTTAATAGCCATATATATGTTATAAAGCCATCTGGCAATAACAATTGCGATGGGTGCATTAAAGATTTCACCGAACTTATTTTGTTGCCATAGAATAATATATTCGGTGGTGCATAAACTATTGTTGACCATAAATGCCCTATTAATATCAACGGGTATAATGGCTTTATATTTCCGCTAAAGAAGGATATTGTTCCATAGCTGTAAACCCTTAATGCACCAACAGCCGTTACTGTAGATCCTGGACTGGATGTCAACACAAGCCCGAGTATAACAAAAGCTACTGGAATTACTGCTGATACTAATGTTAATGTAGCATATTTGAATCTATATAGAAAATCTCCATTGATTAAACCTGCTATTATGCTGCCGATTATTATAGAAATAAAATAAAATGTAGTGTAATCCGGTTCTACAAGTATAGATATAGTCAATAATATGGTTGATACTAAAAATGCCATTTTCATATTTTTCCATGAGATAAAAGCTAATAGTATAATTGCTATAAATATTATATTTAAGTTGTCTGAATATGAACCACCATCGTTAATGAGGTTTAGTGAAGTAAAGTTTGAGAATATAAATAATACAATAATGAATTTTACTGTTATTATTTCATATTTATTTTTGGTTTGTAAAAATTTTGATGTTATCATCGTAGCAAAAATATAAGCAAAAAAAAGATATAAAACAAAGGTGTAATATATAAATGCCCTTTCAGTTATCATAACACTATTTGTGAATAAAGTTATGATATAATATGGCCAATCTATTATCAACCTTGAAAAACTAAAACCACTTAATGAATTAAATGATAATATACCAACTGTGTAAATATAATTTGATAATGGCCATGCTTGATCGGCATAGAAATAATAGCCTGATTCAAATAAAAACCCCCTTAAAGCAATTAAAGGTATAATTAAAATTAATATCATATCTACGTAGTATTTCCTTAAACCGTGTTTTATTAAATATAAAAGATAATGAATTCTTTTCATTCTTATACCTTCATCAATATACGACATATAAACTTAATCAAAGATGTTAATTAATGTTTCATAGAGATATTATTTAATGATTCTCCCAAGTTCATACATTAAACCCCTCAAAATTTGTATAATATATCCTCTACCTATACCTAAATCTTTAATATTTAAAGCGTTTTTATTAATTTTGTTAATTAGCATCAATATGTCGTCTGGTGCTTCTAAATTCTGCAATATCTTCCTATATTTGCCGTATAAAAATGCCTTTTGCATCAATATCTTTAGAGGGGGATCATAATTTAAAATGTATTTTTTTGCAAAACCTATGTTCTGTGTTTCTTTGAAAACTTCATAGTATAATATTGAATCTTCATGGCTCTCTATTTTATAAATATCTGGCGATAATTCGTTTATGACGTTTAATAACACTGATCTCCTATAATATCTGGGAACTACCGGGATATATGGATTCGGGTTTTCCATAGCATATTTTTCATTTCTATATCTCCAATCATCCAGACATTTCGATGTGAAATTTTTATTTATAGATTTTTCCGGTATAATTACCATGTCCTCACTTTTATCATCGAGTTCATGCAAAAGTCCTTTCTCAGGAATTTGGTCACTATCAAGCA
>NZ_LKBG01000098.1 GCF_001402945.1 Acidiplasma aeolicum | reverse complement strand
ATCTAGTATATAATAAACCAAAATTATTTTTACATTAAAATTATATATTAAATCAGGGTGCACTGTACCCATGAACCTTTATAAACTTTATTCCAAGATTCCTTGCAAGCTCACCATCAATATCATCCCTATCACCTATAACAATAGAATTTTTAAGATCTATACCGTATTTTTTTACAGCCTGTTCCACCATTCCTGTTTTAGGTTTTCTGCATTCACAGTTTTCTTCTGGTTTGTGGGGGCAAAAATAGAAATCCGATATAACAATTCCATGTTCCATAAAAATTCTTTTTATTCCATCATTAAATTTTTTCATATCATTTACTGTGAAATATCCCCGGTTTATACCGGATTGATTTGAAATAACAATTATTATATAGCCACTATCATAATACTTTTTAAGTATTGGAATTATGTCATCATATATTTTAAGATCTTCTAATTTATATGTATACCCTGCATCGTAGTTAATAGTACCGTCCCTATCAAGGAATATTGCAGGTTTCATAATAAATATGAATATGAAGATGGTTAAAAATTTTTGTTTTTAAAAAAATATAATAAATTTAAATCTCAATGGGATTATCATATGATGTTTCATCCAAGGATTTTCTTTCTGTTTTTACATATTCAGGATGGAATCTATAAAGAATTAGAACTATTATGAAGGCTAATAGGAAGAAAATACCCCCTATATATCCAATATAATCTACATGAATTCCAGAGGTACCAACTATTAAAGGTGTAAAGAGGCCGAAAATTCCTGCTTCAAATCTCATTGTAAACCATACAAACCCCTGTCCTGAATTTCTTAAGCTTGTTGGGAAATGTTCTATTGAAAGTAATCTTGTTGTTGGCCAAACTCCAAGCCCTTGACCAATACCAAATAACAAAAAAGACAAAAGGAGGACCCCTACATTTTTCAGAAATGGCGGATAGACAAGCATAAAGAATGATATAGATGACATAATAGCACTTATAAGATATAATGGTACACGTCCGAGTTTATCTGATAAATAATAAAATATTAGCACGCCAGGGACTATAGCACTGGCAAAGTATATGGCCTCAAATGCAAATGTTACTCTAGCACTAACAAGATGAAGTGAATCAAATATATACGGAAAGAATTCCCCGTATGTGGATGCTGGAATTCCCCAAATTAAATATAAAAACCAGGAAAATAGTAAAAAGGGACCATATTTTTTGAATAATTCTGCATATTTTCTTGATGAGTATTCTTCCTTTGTATCAGATCTACTTTTAACATTTAATTTTTTTGCAGATTCATTTATATCTGCAGTTCTTCCTTTTAAAATATCGAACCTAGGAGATTCGGTTAAACGCCTTCTTAGTGCCCACGCAAGAAAGGCTACAAGTCCAAGCATTATCCAGATGGTTCTAAATAGAATCATACCAGAATTTACAAGTGCAATTGCAAATCCTAATTCAACAAGAACACCGACGTACCACATTACGGTAGTTACACTCATAAGTCTGCCTCTGTAATTTTTTGGAGAAAATTCTGAGATTAATGACCAGGACGTTGGGACATCAGCACCTACAGCTAGACCTACAAGAGCATAAAAAATCATGGACCATATAATATTAAAGGAATTTGACGGAAATACACCAGTAAGAGACAAAAGTATTGATGAGACACCATATATTATCATGTCCACCTGATAAATATATTTTCTACCAAATTTATCACCGAGTCTCCCAAAAAATAAGGCTCCTAAAGCACATGCTATTAATGTTATAAATGCAGGCAGTCCTTCTTCTATAGTGTTAAAATGTAACAATGTTGCTATAGCTGCAAGCGTAATTCCTGTTCCCGCAAACATTCCTGCATCAAGAAAATCACCTAGAGATGCAATTAATGTCCACTGTTTATGCGTTGAAGTTAAACTTGCATTATCAAAATCTTTTATATCTGGCATACACTCACTAAAGTTTTATTTCCAATATATATAAATATTCATTTCCCAACTTTTCCATATACTATAAAAAATAATATATG
>NZ_LKBG01000097.1 GCF_001402945.1 Acidiplasma aeolicum | reverse complement strand
AGAGGTGTTATTACATACGGTCTTTTATCCTCGCCCTCAAGCACATTTGAATCCTTTAATTCCCTTGAAAATATCCAGTTTGCCTTTTCCCTCTTCTGTCTTTCGATTATAGCCATATTCACACCTCCAGTTCAATTAGGTCCTGCCTTACATCACTGTTCTGTATCTCCTGTATTTTATTAACCCTGAGAGATAATGAATTATCATTCATGACAAAATCCACATTCATCTTGAATGCATGCCCATATAATTTTTCATAAAGTCTATTGTATATATCACCTGCAACTTTTACAATCTCATCCTCACTTATGCCAAGAACAGGCAGTATGGCATTCTTTCCTGCTATTGCCTGAATATGGCCTGTTCCATCATCAACAGTAAAATAGGTAAAAATATCCAGAATGGTTTTGGCATCTGGATGATCAGGACATACACCTGTTGTTAATGGTTTATTGCACACACTGCATCTTTTTATTATCCCGCTCTTGGTTCCAAGTGTGATTACAAAGGCCATTATGTTTATACTCCCGGCGGGATTTTTTATCTCAAATATTCTGTAATTTCTTTCAAGATTTATGTTATACCCCTGAATCTCATTTAATGTTGTTTTATCACTTACAGATATCTCCATCTGGCCATTAAATTCTGATACCCTTGCACCCTTAATGGAGTATATTTTTCCATTCTCAAGGGGTCTTCCAAATGATGAAATTCTAACCTTTGATGTATCATCCTCAATAAAACCGGAGTATAGAATAAATTTGCCTCCTGATTTTTGGTATTCATGTTCTGTTATTCCAGAAACCATGCCGGTTACTGAGACAAATGGTGTTTTGGATGAAATATCCTGAAGTTTTACCTCCTTGTATGTATTTTTAACCTCTATGTTTTCTCCTGGTTTTAAAATTACCTCTGTTCTTGAATCAATATAAATTCTCAATCTTCCATTATATTCCTTAACCCTTGCATATTTTATTTCGACAGCATCACCTGCCTTTATCACCTGGGGAAATTCCCAGGCAGTGTATGGGATTACACCCGTATCATCACCAATTAATCCATAATAATATGTGGTTTCACCCCTGGATGTATTTACTGTTCTCTTATCAATGGATAAAATTTTTACAAGGATATCTACTGTTGAGTCCTTTTCACTAATTTCATCAATTTTCATAACATTTCATATATATATTATCTTTATATAATGTTTTTTGATTTTTCAAATTTGCTGCAGCCTAAATTTAAATATTTATTTTATTTTTTATTAAGAATTTACCATTTAAGTTTTAAATTTCTGGCTGCAGCAACCTCGTCGATTCTTGAAACAGAGGTATTTAATGGTGCTGCCCTTAATTCGTCATCAGATGCATCAAGTGCTTTTTTCATAACAGAAACATAAAAATCTATATCCTTTTTTGTGGCTGTTTCTGTTGGCTCTATCATCATTGCCTCCTTAACAATTAATGGAAAATATGTTGTTGGTGAATGAACACCAAAATCAAGGATATATTTGGATATATCCAGTGCCTTTTTGCCTGTACCATCTGTTGAAAGCACAAACTCGTGTTTTTTAAGTTTTTTGTATGGTATTTTATAAAACCCTGACAGCTGATTTGCCATATAATTTGCATTTAATACAGCCCTCTGTGTATTTATCTTCAGGTTATCCCCGTTTTTTAAAATGTATGAATATGCGCGTAACAGAATTGAAAAAGAGCCATAATAGGATGATATTTTGCCGATTGTGTGCCTTAAATTATAGTTCATATAATAATAATTCTCATTTTTCTCAATTACTGGTACAGGAAGAAAATCTTTTAGGTAAGCCCTGACGGCAACAGGGCCTGCACCAGGACCGCCACCCCCATGCGGTGTTGCAAATGTTTTATGAAGATTAAAATGAACAATATCAAACCCCATAATTCCTGGTGTTGTTATCCCCAGTATTGCATTAAAATTTGCACCATCATAGTACAGCATTGCTCCATGGCGGTGCAGTATTTCAGAAATCTTTATTATGTTATCATCAAAGATACCAAGGGTATTTGGATTTGTTATCATGAAGGCCGCTGTTTTATCAGAAACAACAGATTCAAGG
>NZ_LKBG01000096.1 GCF_001402945.1 Acidiplasma aeolicum | reverse complement strand
TGAAAACTCTGCTCAACAATTAATATATGATATAAACTGCAATAAACTTTCTGATAAATTGGAAAACGCCTTTATATCATATTACGGTCACAGGCCATCCCAAGCAGAGATAAATGCATGGAATAATTCATTTCAGTTTGTTAAAAATGAACTTCAGGTAAATAACTTATTTGATATATGGGTCATAATAGAATATGAGCTGCCATACAGTGCAAAAAGGATAGATGCAATATTACTTGGCAAAAATAATGATAATATAAAAAATATTGTAATTTTGGAGTTAAAGCAGTGGTCAGGTGCAGAACTATCACCAATAGATGGGAATGTGATAACGTATGTAGGAAATGCACTAAGGTGCGAGCCTCACCCATCTATACAGGTATCAGGTTATTACTATTATTTAAAGGATTTTATGGACATATTCTCAAAAAACTGTTACGGAATATATGCATGTGCATACTGCCATAATTATTCGCCTAAAATCAATGACCCGATGTTCAGCTATTCTTTCCATGACGTTATATCCAAATTTCCATTATTCACCAAAAATGATTTTAAAAATTTTGGAATGTATTTAAAGGAAAAGCTAAACAATGGTGGCGGCCTTGATGTTTATAATGATTTTATACATAGCAGCATTAAACCATCAAAAAAATTGATTGATTTTACATCCAATATTTTAAGGAACCAGAAAATATTCTCATTAATAGATGACCAAATACTTGCAAACAATACTATAATAGACCGGGCAAAAAAAGCATCTAAATTAAAAAACAAATCGGTCATAATAGTTTCGGGCGGTCCTGGAACAGGAAAATCGGTAATTGCATTAAATGCAATGGCAGAGCTTTTATCAATGGGATTAAAGGTATACCATGCCACAGGGTCGAAATCATTTACATCGTCGCTTCAGAAAATATTAAGCTCTGATAGGGTAAAGGGCCAGCAAAACCAGAGCGTAAAAAATTTGTTCCTTTATTTTAATTCATTTTCAAATACAAAAAGCAATGAAATAGATGTTTTAATAGCGGATGAGGCACACAGGTTGAGGAAATCCAGCAACAACAGGTTTACAAAAAAGGAAAGGCGCAGCAACATCCCGCAAATAGATGAATTAATAAATGTTGCAAAGGTTTCCGTATTTTTTATAGATGAAAACCAGGTTGTCAGGCCTGAAGAAATAGGAAGCATAAAATTAATTGAGGAAACTGCGAAAAAATATAATGCGGATGTGTATAAATTCACATTAAAAACACAGTTCAGGTGCAGTGGCTCAGATGGTTATCTAAACTGGGTCGATTCCATGCTAAATATAAATGATACTGGAAATGAATTTTTAACAAAAAATGATAAAATGAAATTTATCATCATGGATTCTCCAGAGGAACTTAGAGATGAAATAAGAAATTTAAATAAGAAAAATACAAACTCTGCAAGGATGGTTGCCGGGTTCTGCTGGCCGTGGAGCGATCCAAATGAAGATGGAACATTAAAGGAGGATATTGTCATAGGCAATTTCAGGGCCACATGGGAATTAAAGGACTTTAATCATGTAAAATTTAATAAAAAGCCTGAAACACCACCATGGAATTTGTGGCCCATAGATCCAAAATGCGCCGAACAGGTTGGAAGTATATACACAGTTCAGGGATTTGAATTTGATTATATTGGCCTAATATGGGGAAATGATTTGGTTTATGATTATAATATTCATGACTGGGTTGGCAAGCCGGAGAATTCAAAGGACCCTGTAATAAAAAGGGATAAAAATTTTACCATACATATTAAGAATATATACAGAACATTGCTTACCAGGGCAAGGTATGGTGTTTATGTATATTTTGTTGACAAGGATACTGAAAAATTTGTAAAATCAAGAATAGAAATATATAAGATTAAAAATTAAACTTATCATCTACAAGTAATCATATTTAAAATGGTATCTCATAATAGGAATTTTTATATATTCCTGCCTATTGAATTTAACAATTTATAAGTAATAATGTTACTTAATTTTTGATTATCAGGACGGGAAATTTTAAAAATATTTTGTTTTATTATATAGGGAAGTACTTAATAGCAACTCTAACCAAATAATCCTTTTATTTTTAATTA
>NZ_LKBG01000095.1 GCF_001402945.1 Acidiplasma aeolicum | reverse complement strand
TTAATATAATTTTTTTCATAATTGTTTATACTGTTAATATTTGTTTTATTTATATTATCAAAAGATATTATTCCATTATTTGATATGTTAAAATTGTTCATGAATGTAATATTTCCTATCCTAACATAATTATTGGATGGGTTTTCATTATTAATGATGTTCCTATTATTATCAAAATTTCCTGAAAATGACATCATAACAAACAATAATGAAACTATTATAGATACAATTATTATGAATCTTTGTTTCATAATATATATACATGGATTTCAAACTATAAAAGGGTTTCTATATATTTTAGTAAAACTGATATTCTAGAATGAGTTCCTTTATAAATTTATTGTCTTATATAACCAGTCACTTTTTTTCAGTATATATCATTAATGGTATTATATTAAATCTCTCTATAATCCTATGTTTTAATTCCTGTAATGATATAATATAAATATTCTATATTAAAAATGCGGAGAGGGGGATTCGAACCCCCGAATCCCTGCGGAAATGGACCCTGAATCCATCGCCTTTGTCCTGTCTCGGCAATCTCCGCTTTTTCTAAATTTTACTGTTTCATTATGCGCCATCTGAAGTATTTGCGGATATTTACCGTTTCCAATAGTCCTTATGTATTCCACAGATTTTTCAAGGCCAATTTTGTTTCCAGGACTTACTATTGTTTTTTTATTTACCTGATAACCCAATGGTTTATTATTATAATAAATATAATTGTTTCCCATATCGCCAAGCAGCAATGATTTTGCCACCCCAATGGTTTGCTTATTAAACAGCACGCCATAAAAGGTGGCAAGTCCGCACATTCTTGGGTGCAATATCCCATTTCCGTCAATCAGGATAATTCCATCAAAATCTCTAACAAGATTTTCTATATACGGTGTTTCATGATATCCAAGATATCCAGGAATATAGGGAAATTTAGATTCTTCTTTAAAGTATCTAACAACAATATTATCACCCTCTTTTATAACCATGGCACCATAACCATATCTGCCAACATATGAAACATCCACTGCCGCAACACTCTTTGGTATTTCATAATCATTTGTATCTATATGTTCTGAAATTTTGTTTTGTTCCATCATTAATTTTTTCAATGGGTAATCAGACTTAAAGTCCCTGAATACAAGCTTATTAAAATTATCTATCTTACCATTAATTACATTTATACCATCATTTTTAAGCCTTCTAATTTTTTCCTCTGCACCAAGGGCATAATTGCCTGCAGTACCATCTGAATAAACTATTTTATAGCAGGGATATTTATCAGGGTAATTATTTAGGGAAAGCATGTATCCAACAGCCCTTGCAGAAATTTTATCACCAAGTGCAACGGCAAGATCACCGTATGTGCTTACCATGCCATCAGGAATCTGTAAAAGCAAATTATATAGATATGAGTATAAATCTATTTTTGTATAATTCATTAATTTAACATATTTTTCATGCATTTTAATTTTTTGAATATATTAAAAATTCGGTTAAAAAAATGTTTATTAATAAACTTTAAATTTTTTGATTTAATTCGGTACCATAATGTTGGAAAAATCATTCATGAGACTTGGTAAATTCTCTCAAAGAAATAAAAAAAAGATTCTGGTAATATGGATAGTCCTCTTTATATTGATGCTTCCTGCTGCAACGTTGCTTTTTACAGATACATCATATAATGTTTCAAGTTCAATTGTTACAAAGAATTCACCTGCATATGAGGCAAATAAATTGTTAAGAGATCAGTTTGGGGGTTCTACAGACCCTGAAATTTTGATTGTTGCAAACAATACAAACTTAAATAATTCTCAAAATGTTAAAAATTTAATTAATTTCCAGGATAATGTATCTAATTATCTAAAATCCACGAATATAGGTTACACGAATACAACCAGTATATTCACAGTAGAGAATTCAACACTTTATTCATTTTCAAAGGAGATTAAGGGTCTTGAAAATGGCATTTATGATTTAAATACGCTTGTGTTATCGTTAAACCTTAAGGGAGAAAACTCAACTAAAATAGCCCAGAATTCCACATTTTCTGCCGGGTTTAATAAAATATTTACTGAGGTGGGTGTCAGCAATTTAAGTTTTATAGATAATGCCATATCGGAATTTAA
>NZ_LKBG01000094.1 GCF_001402945.1 Acidiplasma aeolicum | reverse complement strand
ATGCCATTTAAACATCTTAAAAGGCTGGTACATTATTTTCAATTTATTCTCTTATTTTTAATTAACACATGCAAATTATAAAATAAAATTAAATATTAATTAATAATATTTATTCATGTGTATATTCTGTGATATAGTTTCCAATCGTGCACGGTCTTATAAGGTATATGAGGATGATAACACACTTGCGTTTTTAGACATATATCCAATATCGAGGGGGCACATACTTGTTATTCCTAAAAGGCATTATGAGAACATATTTGATATGGACAATGAAACATTATTAAATGTTTTTAGAACTGTTAAGATAGTTACAGATCTTATTAAGAGAAAATGGGGAATTAATAATGTTAACATTATGAATTCAAATGGTAAACTTGCAAATCAGACAGTATTCCATTATCATGTTCATATTATACCAAGAATTGAGAATGATAATTTGAATTTCGTCGATGAATGGTGGGTTAAAAAAATAATGGATGTAAATGATGAATACCTAGAAAGGATAAAAAGAGAGCTCACTGAATAATTATTTTAATTCTGCCGGGTCGCCATGTGATGGAAATATATAAACTGGCCTCATTTTTTCTATTTTACTTAATGATTCCTCCGCCAGTTTTTCACTTTTCACGAACATTGGGTCAAAATACAATTTCCCTTTTTTCACATATGCAGCATCACCTGTAAACAATGCATTTTTATCATGATAGTATATGGAAACATTTCCGTCTGTATATCCAGGAGTATCTATTTTTTCAAAACCATCAAGATCGAGGCGTGCATATGAATTAAAGGCCTTAACAGTGGCGAATTCAAGGCCCTTTCCCTCCATCTCCTCTATTCCCCTCAGCTGCAGTCCATTCTTCAGCGTATCCATTTCATACTTGCTAACATATATTTTTGGTTTATACTTTTCATAAATTTCCTTTAATGCACCCACATGAAGGTAATCAACTGCTGTAATAAGTATGTAATCAGGCTCATATTTTTTGGAATCATAAAAATTTATTATCTTTTTAGCGTCCTGTTCAATGCCAGAATCTATCTGCACAATATTTTTTCCAGTATTTATGACATATACATGGGATTTCATTTTTTCTATGCTAAATATATTTTCAATAAAAATCATATATTTAAATGGCTTTAATATGTATTAATATTTTCATTCCTTGGTAAGCTCATGGTATGTATGATTCACTATCCTTGAAATAATTTCATACGCCACCGGCTGTGCATTCTCTGATCCGGGAATTGAAAAAATAATCTTTTTCTTGTATGTAAACATTGAGGCATCGGAGATATATGGAAAATATCCACCGGATTTTGCCCTAAAAAGCTCCCCAAATCCAGAAAATTCTTTATCAGCAATTTTCCTTAATGCAATGCTTGTCTGATCAAGTCTTGATGCGCCGGTACCACCAATGTAAATAAAAACATCAAATTTATTATAATTGCAGAATAATTCACCAAGAATTTCTACTTCATCATCCTTAACAATGGATCTTTCATAAGTTTTTCCTATTAATTCTGCCATTTTATTACCTGATATATCGTTTTCAATGGTTCTTGATGATGATACGGTTATTATTCTATACCTTAAATTATATTCAATATCATCACTGTGCATTTATCTCAGCCTTTTTCTTATAATCAACCTTTATTCCAGAGATTAAAGTTTCGGGATAGTTTCCTGTTTCATCCTTTTCAAGGTATTTTACCATATCCCATACAGTTAATAATGCTGTTAGCACACCATTAATGGCCTCCATTTCAACCCCGGTTCTGTAAATGGCCTTAACGGTGCATGAGCATTTTATCTGATTATCCAGAATCTCAAAGTCAAAATCTATTGACGAAACAGGAACTGGATGGCAGTATGGTATTGTTCCAGAAGTATTTTTAACGGCCATTGTACCTGCTATTCTGGCAGTTTCAATGACATCTCCCTTTTTTACATTTTTGTTTAAAATTTGCCTTACAGTGCCGGATTTAAGCCTTATGCATCCTGAGGCCCTTGCCTCCCTTAAAACTATTTCTTTTGAAGATATGTCTATCATAAATTATTAATAGCATATTATTATTAAAAATTAAGGAGAAATGATTAAGATGAAAAACATAGGCATTGATGTTAAACTGC
>NZ_LKBG01000093.1 GCF_001402945.1 Acidiplasma aeolicum | reverse complement strand
AATGCAAAATATCTGGTTTACCCTTGTTTAATAAATAGATATTTATTTATATTATAAATAAATACTACTCGCAGATGGAAGATAAAGAAAATCTAATTAAATATTTTTCTGCACCACACATAGATGAAAGAGGTATATTAACAGTTATAACAGATAATATTCCAATAGATAATTTTAAAATTAAAAGAGTTTATTATATAAAAACATTAAATAAAAATGTTATTCGCGGTGGTCATGCCCATTATAAACAAACTCAGATTTTATATGATATTGAGGGTTTGTTAGAAATAGAATATCATACAAGTATAAATAATGGTTTTTTATTATTAAAAGAATATGAAGGAATAGTTATTAGCCCATTAGTATGGATTAATATTAAAAGCTTAACTAATGAATGCTTATATTTGGTTTTAGCTAATGGAGAATATAATGAAAGTGAATATATTAGGGATAAAAATAAATTTATGGAGTTGATTTCAAATGATAGTTAATTTTCAAAATTTCAAAAGGCTTTATGACGATTTAAAACCAGAGTTGGATAAAAGTTATTATGATACAATGGCTTCTGGATACTATATTCTTGGTAAAAAAGTACAAGAATTTGAAAAGGATTTTTCTAATTTTGTAGGGGCAAAATATTGCATTGGGGTAGCCTCAGGCTTGGATGCTCTAACCATAGCATTAAAATCACTAAATTTAGAGAGAGGAATAGAAGTAATAGTTCCTGCAAATACTTATATTGCTACATTTATTGCAATTATCAGAGCTGGTTATGTTCCTGTACCGGTAGATGCAGACATAAAGACACTACAGATAGATGCCAATTTGATACCAAATAAAATTACTGAGAAAACACGTGTAATTATGCCCGTACATTTATATTATCAGACTCCGGATATGGATATTATCAATGAGATAGCTCATGAAAATAATTTAAATGTTGTTACCGATGCTGCTCAGGGACATGGTGCAAAATACAAAGGAAAAATAGTTGGCTCACTTGCAGAAACTGAATGCTTCAGTTTTTATCCAACAAAAAATTTGGGTGCTATAGGTGATGCTGGTTGCATCGTTACAAGCAATGAGAATATAAGTTATTATTCAAAACTGTTGAGGAACTATGGAGAGAGGAATAATTATGTAAGTGATTTAATAGGATATAACTCTAGGCTGGATGAAATTCAGGCTGGCTTCTTGGACATAAAATTAAAATATCTTAATAAATGGAATGAAAGGCGCAGATATATTGCTAATAGATATTTAAATGAAATACATAATGATAAGATAACTTTGCCAGAAGTAGCTGAATACGCAACTCCAAATTGGTACCTATTCCCGATATTCTCTGAGCAAAGAGAGCATGTAAAATTGGGACTTCAAAAAAAAGGAATTGCTTCCATAATACATTACCCTGTGCCGCCATATTTACAACCTGCGTTGAAATATCTAGATTATAATGAGAAATCATTTCCTAACAGTTATAAAATTGCAAATACAGAGTTAAGCATTCCTATTGACCCATATCTAAGCGAAGATGAAATTACCTATGTTATCGACTCTATAAATAATATATAATGAATTATCAAAATAATTGAGTTGTAATTACTGGACCTTGATCTTAGATAATGATTGCTAAACAAAAATCTTTCTATTTCATGAGGCATTGAGCATAGACTTCCTATAATAGTTGTGTTTTCTTCTTCTATAGCTACCCTTAAGATTCTTTAAAAATCCCATATAATATTCCCTGAAACTGCTATCATTATTTCATTGATCTAAAAACTGTAAGGGTAAATAATAATACAACGTGAATGGTAAATAATAATACAACGTGAATGTGGCATTATATTATTAATTTCATTGAACTATATAATCAGTTTTAATTGAATTATGGCATGATTCAATATCACCATTCTCCTCATGTGCTTCTTTTCTATGTATCCACACTTTATATTCATTGTTTTCAAATAATTATTGAATTCCTTGGATATATACTGTGAATCGTTATCCATTTTTAATATAATATTATCCAGACATAACAACCTTAAATTTCCTTATTATTGAATCATCTATTGCATCCTTAGATTTGCTTGATATATTATAATATAGGGTGTCCAAACATACGTCAACTCACTATGTACATTATTTTCCTCCCTGAATT
>NZ_LKBG01000092.1 GCF_001402945.1 Acidiplasma aeolicum | reverse complement strand
CTTTATTTGCCAGTGAATGTATCTGGGGCATTAATATCATTTGCTGATCCACATGCGCTGCAGGGGGATGGAGAGGTAACCGGAACAGCGGTGGAAACTTCCTGTGAGGCTGAAATTACAGTAGAGGTTATAAAAAATACAAAAACAGATTATCCAAGAATAGTTAATTACGAAAATGATAACATTTCGGGGAAATTTGTAAATACAATGGGTATAAATAATAACATATATGAGGCCGCAAAAATAGCCGTCAGGGAGATGATAAAATATCTGGAAAACAGGGGATTTAAAAGGGATGAGGCATACATACTATGCAGCATTATAGGCAATTTAAAAATATCAGAGATTGTGGATGTTCCAAACTTTGTGGTTACATTGTCCATGCCGGAATTATAAAATTTAATTTATATAACTATCCAAAAAACATTTTTTGATATCCATAAACCATTGGATTTTCTAAAAGTATTGATTTTTTATTATCTATCCTTATTTTTTTATAATTCTCAAGAAAATCATTTAATGCTATATCAGCCTCCAACCTTGCCAGTGGGGCGCCAATGCACATATGCGGCCCCCTGCCAAAGGCAATATGTTCGTTTCTGTCCCTTAAAATAAATTCGTCGGGTTTATCAAATATGTTTTCATCCCTGTTTGCAGATCCCAGGAATACAGATATTCTCTGGCCTTTGTTGATATGAATACCATTAATGTCTGTATCATCAATGGCAAATCTATGCGGTAAAAACTGGATTGGTGAGTAATATCTTAAGGTTTCCTCTATAAAATCATGTATGTTTCTTTCAGTGTTTAGGTTATTAATAATATCCTCATTGTCTGATAAAGCCTTAAGCATGTTTGTTATTAAATTTGTTGTGGTCTCATTTCCACCTATTATTAATAACATAATATAACCTATTTTCTCATTTAGATCAAGATTCCTGTTATTTACATTTGCGGTGCTTATAACGGACATAATGCCATTTTCAGGATTTTGTGAAAATAGCCCCGACAGTTTTTCAATCATATAATTATTAATGGCAGCAAAATTGTCATCTCTTTTATTGCCTATGATGTAATCAGACCATTCCTTAAATTTTTCCCTATCATTTTTTGGTATTCCCAATAAATTGGAGATAACCCTAACAGGTAATTCCACGGCATAATCCTTTACTATATCGGAATTAAATTGAAGGTTTTTAATAAGTTCATTGGATATATCTGTTATATCCTGCCTCATTTCATTAATTTTTGATGTCATAAAGTATGGTGCGATTATGTTTCTGTATTCCTTATGTTCTGGATTGTCCATGTTTATGAAGCTGAGGCCGCCATTTCCTCCAAAATATTTTGAATTGGAAGAAAATATATCATCATGCATTAAAACATACTTGCAGGCATCATAGGTGTATAACTCCCAGCAATGTTTCTCATTATTGTATATTATTCCACCATTATTCCGTGCATTTTTATAATGCTCAAAATTTTCATCGTACATAATAAACCAATTCAAAATATACAGTTTAAATGTTTTGTTTATATTGAATTAAATATTTATTTTTAAATTAATGATATAGCATGATATTAAAATTTTTCTTACACTATTCCATGTCCAAGGAGCATGCCAAAATATTTTTCAACGTAATAATAGTCCATTGTTACATGCATTCCAGAACTCTTTAAAAATCCATTAAGTATGACCATGTTCCAGTAACTGTCAGTTTTCGCCTCAATTATAACGCCCTCATCTATATTTTCAATACCATTTAATGAACCTGATTGAAAAAATTCCCTAATTTTTTTATCATATACACTGGAATAATCAGAGTATCCGTATGGTCCAAGGCTGCTATGTGTATGTGCCTGGTCTGCACTGAATATGACGCTTATTTTTTTATCCATGCTGTTAACGGTATTCCATATGCTTCTGCCAAGGCGCATTAATTTAGCCCGGTCAGTTATTCTTGGCTGGCCTATTATGCTTATCCTTTTATTCTTAAAAAATGTTAATGGAATTATTGTTCCAAAATCCTCTGGAAATACAGATAATGGCCCGGAAGATGTGCCAAAATTAATTGTGATCATTTCCTTTCCAAATTCCGCAGCTATGTTTCTGACAACCTCCTTGTCTGTTTTATGATCGCTAACCAGAGTTTTTGTTTTTGTTGA
>NZ_LKBG01000091.1 GCF_001402945.1 Acidiplasma aeolicum | reverse complement strand
AATTCACTGGTTTTATTTCACGGCGATTAAATACCATGGGTTGTTTTTAAAAATATTAATAAATAATTTATTTATTATGATGCAAATGAGCGTTTCATTGAGGGAATTAAATGAATTAAAGAGAGTGGCCATCGATTTCGTTTTTAATATCGACATAATAAGAGACAATACATATATACATAATTCTGAGTATGGTGCTGGTGGCCTTGAGTATGAGGACCTTGAATACAGCGATCCATCAATAACATTTACAACCACTGATTATACTGTTTATTCCCCTGATAATGAAATAATTACAGGTGGTTTTCTTTTTATAAATTTTATTACTCCCATGGAATATTCCATGGATGATAAAAATTACTTTGAAGAACGTTTTAATGATCTAATTTCCTATTGCAAATCAAAAAATTTGAATTTAAATTTTGTGGATTTTTTCCCATTATCTCCAGAAAATAGGGACACATTTAATGCAATGTTTAAAAGAACTGAACTTAACGGGATTGTGACAATGGACTTTTTAATGAATAATATATTTGAGATGTATATTAAAAAAATAATAGAATTATTGAAACCGGATAAAATTATAGCTGATGACCAGGATATTAAAAATTTTTTACAAAAAAAGAATGTGGATTTTATAGATTATAATGAAATAATGAAATAAAAGTTAATTTTTTAGTGGTGCTGACCTTATTATTTTGGTTTTTATTTTGTATGGTTTAAGCACGTAAAGTAGAAAGATAAACATAAGAAGCAGTGAAAGCATGCTTATTAAAACCTCATCCAGAGTATTGCCGTACAATACGTTAAGGTAAAATGAGCTTAAAAATGGACTTGCACCTATAACGAAACCAAAGAGGGTCCCGGCAGCACAGGCAGGGCAAACCCCAACTGTTCCCAGTATTGACGCAACAGACTTTTTTCTTGACCTTATTCCTTTAAATGATATCCCCATTATTGCCGCACCGGTAAGGCTAACAGCAACTAGTGACAGCAGCTGAAGAGGATACATGTATAATCCTATTATTCTTGAATAATAAATCATAAAATTTGGAACAAACATCGGAAGGCCATATGTAAAAGAAACATAATGCGGATAATGAAATCCGGATGGAGCTATGTGTATCATTCCACCTATTATTGCTATTATTATACCATAAATTAAAGAAATAAGCCAGTAATGGTTAATTTTTGGAATTACATAGTTTTCACGAATAATCTTATAAATTCCTAAGGATATTAGAATGGCGCCAATTATAATTAAAACTGTTGTAAAAACTGTAAACACAATGGCGGTTTTTGCTGATGCTGAGTAATTGATGGGAACTGGATAATACATATATGAATATTTGGAGTACAATAAAATTGAATCCATGATTAGAATAAAACCCAATAAAATCATAACCAGCGTTTTAATCTTCACGTGTATGAATTTTATTTTTTTATTTAAACCTTAATGTAGATTATATCAACCAATTTGCATGTAATCTTTAAGAGAACTTACAAACCAGATTTTAAATATATTATAACGCCTATTAGTCATTTAGACATTTTATCACATTCTTAATTTCTACCCATAAATTTGAAACAGTTATAGTGACCACAAAGTACACATTTTGCCTTACCACGTAGAGAGCTGTTCACCATCATCAGACATATGATAATGAGATGTCTTGTGGCATGCCGGGCACCTGACAGCAAATCGATGCTTTCCCTCACGGATTATTATTCCAAGATCTGGATCAGGAAAGCTGACCCATGGATCATAATTTATATTGAATTCATGTCCGCACTTTGGGCATTTTAAATGATATTTCTGAATCATATATTACACCAATAAACATATTTTAAAAATATATATATTTCTGGTGATATGGAAATAAACAATTCCTCAAATAGATTCAAATAGAAATTAACTGTATAAGCATGTATCTATGAGTTTCTGATTTTTTATCCCTTAATAATTGCTATTAACTTATACTAAATTCTTAAAATTCCGATATAAATGCATTGTCTTGGCTATTGATAAACACAAAGGGATAAAAATTAATCTGAAAAACTTCTAACATCAAGCATGCAAAGATTATGCAAAATTTTAACGTTTACATATTTTAAGATAAATTAAACATGTCATGAACCCTCAGATTTTTCTCAAATCCTGATTATTAATATACTAAGATTAATAG
>NZ_LKBG01000090.1 GCF_001402945.1 Acidiplasma aeolicum | reverse complement strand
AGGTGCATTAAATGTTTCACCTGCATATTCCAAGGATTATGCAAGCGCAACAAACTCATATATAGGTAATAATTCTCACTATGCAGAGATAGTTATATATCTTTCAAATATAGCCTGGAGCCCACAGTCCACATCATTTCTTAAAAGTATAGAATCAAAATATTCATCAGGTTCTGACTATAAGGGTTATGCAGGTGGTTTAACAGAGTATCTTAATAATGCATATTCATTTACATCATCCTCCTTCAGCAAGATGGTGCCAATACTTGGTGTGGCTATATTCATAATATTATTAATACAGCTCGGATCTGCATTTACACCATTAAGGCTCATACTAATGGTGATGGCAGCCGTAATTATGTCACTTGCAATAACATATATCATATTCTTTTACATACTTCATTTACCATTAATTATCTTCCTGCCATTATTTGTATTTATAACCCTGCTGGCTGTGGGCCTTGATTATGATATATTTATGGTTACAAAGGTCAGGGAAAATGTTTTAAACGGCATGACCAATGATGATGGAATAAAAAACAGCATCATTGAAAGTGGTGGGGTTATTATGACCCTTGGTTCATTATTATTCGCAACATTTGGTGCATTATATTTCAGCGGAATACCCATAATGCAGGAAATAGGTGTAGGTCTATCACTCGGAGTGCTTGTTGATACCTTTGTCAGCTGGATGTTCTTTGTTCCAAGCGTTATGCTGTTCCTTGATAAGTACAACTGGTGGCCATCAAAAATGAGACAAACGGAAAAATAATATATACAATGCTATATTTAGGTACTATGAAAACATTCCTTAAAGTGATATTCAACAGCGAGGGTACAAAACCCAGTGAAATAGTGGATAGATTAAGGTCACTGGGATTTTCGTTAATAAAAGGAGAACAGGATATGGTATACAACTGGCCCGACTCTGCAACCGCCGAGGATGCCATATGGTTTGCCGATAAAATTCAGGCAACCCTGCAGGGTTTTAAGGTCTATTTTGAACTGGAAACAGTGGATTAATTTTTTATAGGTATTCTTCTTACATCTCCACAGTTCGGGCACGTTATAATCACCAGTCCATTTTTAATTCTAATTCTTTCATTCTTATATGGCAGTTTGCATTTTTTACAGTATGATTTTTTTATATATACTGGTAGTGTGATATCCATCCTTTTTGCAATTCTTTCCATGAGTATAATATATCTTTTAGAATAATATTCATTGGAAATAAGTGATAAATTATATAATTTATTTATTCTATCCATGGCAATTCTATTTAATTTTTGATCTTTCATCTTATTATAAATGTTTATAAATTTTATAAATATTACCAAAAATGATAAGGCTTGTTGTGCTTGATGTTGATGGGACCCTCACAGACAGGGAAAGAAGAATATCAACAGATGCAATAATAAATATCAGAAGGGCTGTGAATTCTGGAGTCCTTATATCATTTGTTAGTGGAAATGCATTACCGGTTATGTTTGGATTAAAAACATTCATAGGCACAAATGCACCGGTATTTGGTGAAAACGGTGGCATAGTGCTTATTAATGATACCATTAAGACATTCTTTAGTAAGGAAAAATGTGATAAATTCCTTGATGAGATATCAAAAACAACAAGTGCAAGGCCCATGTTTACAAACATCTGGAGGCAAACATCATCGGCATTTACAATGGATGAAAAAGACTATGAATTCATATCAAAGGAGGCTGAAAAGCGGGATTTATACATTGTGAATAGCAAATTTACATGGCATGTCATGAATAAGGGCCAGGATAAGGCATATGCCGTTAATTTCCTTAAGAAGTTTTATAATTATGATTACAACGAGATACTGGTTATGGGAGATTCTGACAATGATTTAAGCATGTTTGATCTCCCTGTTAAAAAAGCAGCACCGGCCAATGCATCAGAAAATATAAAGGTAAAAAGTGAATATGTATCAGAATTTGCTTACGGAACCCAGGTGGGTGATGTCTTTAAATACTTTGGCATCATTTAAGCTCCCTTATATATTTTCCAGTATGATCCTCTATTATTTCTCTTGAAGATACAATTTTTATACCCCTCATGATTACATCATCCGGGAATATTACATCAAAGCCATTAAAGGGTGATTCTGGATTTTTTGAGTGGAGCCTGTAATCGTTGAGCCTCTCCATTGAGGTAAAATCAACAGTCATAAAATCTGCATAATTGCCTATTTTTATCTCAC
>NZ_LKBG01000089.1 GCF_001402945.1 Acidiplasma aeolicum | reverse complement strand
AAATAATTTTGTACAAAAATTTAAAAAATAGTATATTATATATTTTTAGGAAGCCATGGACAATAAATTATTAATTGAAAAATTAATTGATGCTGCTGGAAAGGAAAATGTATTTACCGATAATGAGCATTTGATAATATACCAGCGCGGTAGTATAGACCCTTTAAAACACATGCCACTGGCAGTTGTAAAAATTACAGATGAAAAAAATATTTCCAGGGTCATAAAGATAGCAAATGAATTTAATATTAATATTATAGCCAGGGGAGGTGGATCAAGCCCAACAGGCGCTGTTGTGCCTGATGATAATACATTAATAATGGATTTAAGGCCGCTTAACAAAATAAACGTTTCAATTGAGGATGGATATGTTGAGGCCTATGCTGGTGCAACACTTCAGGAGGTTAATGAGGAGTGTAAAAAATATAATTTTTTCTTTCCGCCTGACCCATCGAGTGTGAGCGTTTCAACTGTTGGTGGCGCCATAAACGAAAATTCTGGAGGTATGAGATGTGCACGCTATGGTGTGGTTAAGGACTGGATATTAAAACTGGATGTGGTTCTTGCAGATGGCAGTGAAACCACATTCGGTGAGGCCATATATAAAAATAGAGGGGGATTTAACATAATTGACCTGATTGCTGGAAGCGAGGGGACATTATGTATTGTCAAGAAGGCATGGCTAAAAATCATAGCAATGCCCAAAAAAATTTACCGCATTGCCGGATTTTATGATAATATAAATGATGCAATGGATGCCATACTGGCCATTAGAAAATTAAATCCGCTCATACTTGAGTTCAGTGACTATTATGGCATAGTGGCGGCAAATAAAATTAGAGGATTTTCATACCCTGAAACACGCGGTGGCATGGTATTAGCAGATACAGATTTTGATGAATCCTATCTTGAAGACATAAAAAAGATCATGGAAAAAAATGCAAGCAAAATTATAATTCCTGAAAATAAGGATGAATTCAACAATATTTTTGAGGTTAGAAGAATTGCCTTTACAGCCCCTGGAATTCTATTCCCCGGATTTATAGATGGTGATGTTGTTGTACCGCTTTCAAAATTAAAGGATATGATAAATTTTGTGTACAAAACAAGGGAAAAATACGGTGTATACATAGCAACATGCGGGCACGCGGGGGATGGAAACCTCCATCCACAGATTGGTGGAAATCCTGATGACCATGAAAACTGGAGGAACGTTTTGCTTGCCATGGATGATATAAACATTGAGGCTGTAAGGCTTGGTGGATCAATAAGCGGTGAGCATGGAATTGGAAGAATTAAAAAAGATTTGTTATTAAAACAGTTAAAATACAAAAAGCAGGATGAAACAATTATTATAATGAAAAATCTAAAAAAGATGTTTGATCCAAAAAATATTTTAAACAGGGGTAATTTCTTTGACTGAATTTGAAAAAATTTTAAATGATTTAAAAAATGAGAGCTCAAAATGTATCAGCTGTGGATTCTGTGATTCTGTATGCCCAACATATAAAAGTTCAGGATATGACATGGCAAAAACAGCACGTGGAAGGGCGCAGACCGGACTAAATGTTTTTAGGGAAATTACATTAAATGATTTAAGCCTGAACGTTTCAGATACATTTTATTCATGCCTGGACTGCCATGTATGCCTTCAGGTCTGTCCAACAGGGGTTGATGCCGGAAAAATTAGTGATATAGTAAAGGCTATTATCTCTGAAAAATACAAAAAACTTCAGAAGCCTGAGGTTAATTTAATAATAGAAAATATTAAAAAATATAAAAGTCCGGTTCCATTAAAAAAGGTATCATATGAATGGTTAGGCCATATAAAATATGGGAGATCTGACACCCTTCTTTATACAGGTTTAATGTACCAGCTCATGCCGTATACTGAAAATATGGAGAGAATGAGAAAAAAATTAGGAAATAAATTATTTCATATTATGATATCTATGGCATCGGTGATTCCGGTATTTTCGAGATTTGGAAGGCCTGATAAAAGGATGCTTGACAGGACAAATAACACATTAATACATATTGTGGAGCTTTTAAACAAATCAGGGATATCATTTGATGTGCTTGGATATAATGAGCCGTATCCGGGCACACTTTTATATGATTATGGATATATAAATGATTTTAAGGATTATATTACCGGCGTTTACAACATTTTAAAAAATTATAAAAAAGTAATAACAGTTGACCCGCATACATATAATATATTAAGATATGAGTATAAAAAATACATACCAGATTTTAATATTGATGTTTATTATTACACAGATTTTTTAAACAAATCAATGTTTACTAATTCAGGAAAAACAGTTGCATTCCATGACCCATGCCATTTTCAGGGCAATACGGAATATAATGGTGCCATTAATATTATATCCAGTGTTGCCAAGGCTGTAAAGCCTGAGAGAAATTCAAATTTAACGTACTGCTGTGGAGGACCTGATGAACTCCTATATCCAGACCTATCCATGAACATCTCCAAAAACAGGTATAACCAGCTCATTGAGAAATCGCAAAATATTATCACGGCATGCCCCATATGCTCCTATTCACTATCCAGAAATGGAAATGTAAATGATCTGGCAGATTTTCTGGTAAAATGCATAAAATAATTATCCATTAAATTTATTAGGCAAAGAGAGATGGATTTTAAATGAATGACTCAAATTCCGGTGAACTTCAAAGACACCTGACATTCAAGGATATTTTCTTTTTATCCTTTGGTGGGATGTCCCCATTATTAAGTATACTTACATACGGAGCATTTGCATTCACACTTGCAGGCTATGATGCACCAATTGTTATGGTTATAGGAACATTGCTTGTTCTTATTAACGGGCTTTCAGTTAACCAGTTATCAAAAAGATTTTCCACATCTGGAGGATATTACACATATGCATTTCAGGCCCTTTCAGCCAATGTTGGGTTTGATACAGGCTGGATGTATATGTTTTATTCAATATTATACGGCCTTGCATACCTTGCAGGTGCAGTTTTTGTAATTTCATTAATCCTCGGAATACCGGTTTATTTTTCATTCCTTATTATATCTGTACCATCTGTAATATTATTAATAATTGGCATTAAAACCTCATCAAGGTATGCAATATACGCCGTTACACTTGAGGTTTCATTTATGGCCATAATGGTAGTTCTATCGTTTTTCATAACCCACGGGAATTTTTATACACCCTCATTTTCAAGGTATCCAATAACATCAGCAGGGCTGTTTCTCGGTATTTTATTCGCCATGGGTATACCAACAGGTTATGGAACCATAACACCAATATCTGGTGAGGCCCAGGATGCCAAAAGGGTCATAGGAAGGAGTGTAATAGCAGTGATACTATCCGGCGGCATTCTGGCAACTGTTGTTATATATGCCTTTGCAAACATCGTCCTGCAAACACATTACTCCATACCATTTTCAGATAAGCTGCCAATTATAGACATAATACGTTATGATTTTGGAAAATATGGTATATATTTATATTATGCGGTGGCCATAGCAACGGTAAATGATGCGATTCTTGCATTCCTATCATTTGGGTCAGCGGCATCCAGGACATTGTTTAGAATGGGCTATGATAGAACAATTCCATCAATATTCTCAAAAAATGTCAAAAATAACCCAATAGTTTCAGTTATTACAGTTAGCATTGTAATGATGATTATACCTGCCCTAATGTTCAGGTATATGAGTCCAGAGATAGTGTTTATCTTCCTTGGCACAGTTGCCTCACTGGCAGGACTTTTTATTCATTTAAGCGCCAACTTCTCACTGATGAGGATAGGATACAGGCGTGGAAGAAGATTAATATCCAGAATGGAAAGAAAATTATGGAATTATATAATTGACTACCGCGAGTTTATTCTTGCCTCTGTGGGTGCATTAATAAGTTCAATAGTCCTTGTTTATTCTGCATACTCCACGGTTCCATATTATACAACAATATTTCTTACATGGGTCGTTATTGGATTTATTTTATCTGAGGTAAAGGCAATAGTTACAAAAACACCATACATGCCTGATATAGGCAGGGAGGGGAAAATAGTTGCAGAGAATCTTACCAGCATGACCGTTGCAAAGGCCAGAAATCCTGCCACAGATGTGATTGTAAATATAAATGATACATTGAGGTCTGCAATGGAAAAAATGCTATCAAAGAATATGCCCGCCTCAATAGTTGTAAATAATGAGAGTAAGCCCATAGGTACAGTTTATTTAATAGACATATTATTGCTGCCACAGATAGCAATAGAAAAGGGTAAAATTAATCAGATTAGAATAGAAAAGGTTGTGAATATAGGTGAGAATGAAAACATTACAGATGCAATAAGATTGATGAAGGAAAATAATGTGCCATTGCTTGCAATAATAGATGCCTCTGGGAAATGCACCGGAACAGTCTCTGAGAGGGAGGTGTTGTTACAGCTTGGAACTGTAAAAAAGGACGATGACACGGGTGCCCAGGCCACTGAATAAAATAAAAAAATTAAAATTTTTAAAATTTAAAAAAAATTAAAATCTTGCAGCCATTAAATATCCTGAAGAACTCCCTGAGGATCCATATGATCCCCCAAAGACAGATGTCATTGAATCTATAATTGAGTATGCAATTTTTTTGAGCACATTGGCAAGGCTAATATTTGCAAGGAATAAAAATGCCATATTTTTCTTGTATCCAAATCCTAGGTAAGCATGTAAATAGCTGGCATTACTGGCATTAATAACACTGTATTCAAAGCCGTTGTATGTTTGATTCTTCATTATAAACTTGATCCCAGCGGGCAATTCAGTAAGAATAGTTTTATAACCAGATTTTGCAAGTGATGTGTTGTTAAATTGTGCCTCATAAACATAAAAAGCCGTGGATGGAGATGAACCTGTTGTATTGTAATAAACTATTTCGGTTTTTGTTGTATTTTTTGCTGGGCCCTGGGACATTACCTTTGAAACATTGTATGAATTTCCGGTGATGCCTTTTACTGTGGACTGGCTTGGGAAACCAAAGTGTGATTCCGAGGAGGCTATATAGTAATACGCACCTGCAGCAATGATGATTATGACGACCACTACGACTATCGTATACTTTATTTTACTATTCATATAAATTAATAAATTAAGAGATATAAAAATTTATGTATAAATACGAAAATATAATTTTATTATATACTCATAAAAAATTAAAAAATAAAAAAACATTATAAATGAAATTGGCATTTGTATCCATGGTATCGGCAAGGGTAAATAAAATAAACGAGTCGGCAACTGTAAGTATGTCAAACAGGGCTGCAGAATTGAAGGCCGAGGGAAAAAAAATTTATAATTTTGGTATAGGTGAACCAGATTTTAAGACACCGCAATCAATTATTGATTATTCATATAAAATGGCAGGTGAGGGAAAAACACATTACACACCATCTGCAGGAATCCCCGAACTCCGGGAGAAAATTGCGGAGAAAATGAAAAAAAAGAATAATATTGATGTTTCATCAAAAAATGTGCTTGTTACACCTACAAAATTCTCACTAAACCTTGCCCTTTATACAATAATAGACCCCGGTGATGAGGTCATGCTTCCTGCACCATATTATGTATCCTACACAGATATAATAAAATTAAATGAGGGAAAGGCACTTATATTTGATACTGATGAAAATTATGAGTTTGATTTTGACAAGATGCGCAAAATGGTATCCCCAAAAACAAAGGCGTTTATGTTAAATAATCCTGTAAATCCAACGGGAAAGGTATATTCAGAGAGGACATTAAGGCAGTTATCTGACTTTATATTAGAAAATAATTTATTTTTAATATCGGATGAAATTTATGAGGATTTAATTTACAAGGGAAAAATGTTCTCACCCGGTTCAATAAACGAAATGAAAGAAAAAACAGTTACCTTAAGTGGATTTTCAAAAAGTTATGCAATGACTGGATGGCGCATAGGGTATATGGTTGCACCCGAGGATATCATAAAGGCAGCGAATAAGGTACAGCAGCAAACACTTACATGTGCGCCATCAGTATCCCAGTATGCAGCACTGAATGCACTAGATGACGAGGATGATGTAATAGAGATGAGGAATGTTTTTAATAAAAGACGCATGCTTGCATTATCATTATTAAAGGAGATTGATGGCATAAATGTTTATGAACCTGAAGGCGCATTTTATATATTTCCGGGGTATAATAAGGATATAAAATCAAGTGAACTTGCCATGGATCTTTTAAATAACCAGAATGTAATAATAACACCAGGACTGCCATTTGGAGCTGAAAAGCATTTCAGAATTTCATATGCAACATCCGATGATGTTATAACAGAGGGGATTTCAAGAATAAAAAAATATTTTAACTCAAAGAATTGAATTTTTTGCAATAAAATGTTAACATATATTATAAATTTTTAAATATTAAAGTGTAAAAATGCTTTCATTTAGTTTATAAGGCTGTGGCCACCATCAACGGGTATTATGGCACCATTTACCCATGACCCATCAGGACTGCACAGAAAATATATCACCTTGGATATATCCTCAGGGGGAGTTTCAAGATCGCCAAGGGTCCTTAATTTTGTGTAATCCTCCTCTGGCATAAAACTCTGTATTATATATTCTGGTGCCACAGCGTTAATTCTTACACCCTTTTTAATCAACTCAGCAGCAATAATTTTAACTGATTTATTTAGGGCATATTTTATAACTGTGTATGATAGCAGATTTGATCTGTTCTTATTATCCACATCCGAATTGCTTACCAGTATTATAGAAGAACCTGAAGTCAGTAAATTAAGGAAGTTTTTAATCAAAAGCATTGGTATTTTTAAATGATTTTTAAACATTTCATCAATCCCTGAAAGGTCCTCAACAGTATCCTCAATATATCCACCTATGGTTATTACAAGCGCATCAACATTCTGTGAAATATTTTTAACCTTATCTGATAATGATTTACATGATTGATCATCCTTAAGCTCCTGTGCTATATAATCTATCCTTCCATATTTTTCCAGTTTTTTCTTTATATTTAAAAGGTGGTCCTCCTTTCTTGAATTGATAATCACATTGTAATTATTTTTTAAAAATTCATATGCTGTGGCCTCACCCAGATATCCAGTACCTGCTATTACAGCTGTTTTCATAATTTAATATTTATACTTAATAGTTAAACTTAATGGTGCTTTTAATAATTTAATATTATATTTTTTGAATACTTTTGTATTTTAAATAATGTTTATATAAAAACCTCATATAATATTTATGGTGATATTTTTGCAGGAAGGGATAAAAAGTGAGGATATGCTAACAATTTATTATACAATGGTGAAGAGCAGGCATTATGAAGAAAAAATAAGGGAGATTTATCTTAATGATAAAAAACCTTTATTTAATATAGCAGCAGGTAAAATTCCGGGGGAGATGCATTTATCAGCAGGTCAGGAACCAACCGCAGCATGGATGTCCGTTTTATTAAGGGATGATGACTTCGTTTACAGCACGCACAGGCCGCATCACACTGCAATATCAAAGGGCGTTGATTTAAACAAAATGACTGCGGAAATCATGGGCAAAAAAACAGGACTTGGCCATGGAAAGGGCGGACATATGCATTTATTTGATCCACAAAAACATTTTGCCTGCGCTGGCATAGTTGGATCCTCGTTCCCTCCTGCTGTTGGGGCGGCATTAAGTTTCAAACTTGATGGAAAGGATAACGTGGCTGTTGCCTTTGGTGGTGATGGATCACTTAACCAGGGCATGTTCATGGAATCAATGAATTTAGCATCCCTATGGAAGCTGCCTGTAATTTTCATTATAGAAAATAACGAGTGGGCAATTTCTGTAAATGTAAAGGATTCAACACCACTAATAAGAGACTCTGACAGGGCACTTGGTTTTAACATGCCATCAAAATATGTTCCAGATAATGACCCTATACAGATGTACCTCGCTGCCAAGGAGGCTGTTGAAAGGGCAAGATCAGGAAAGGGACCAACGCTAATAAGCATAGATACATATAGGTATTACGGGCATTTTGAGGGTGATCCGGAGGTATACAGACCAAAGGATGAGGTTAAAAATTTAATGGCAAAGGATCCAATAAAACGCCTGAGAGATCAGATATTAAATGAAAAACTTGCATCAGAGGATGAAATTGAAAGGCTTGAAAATTCTGCACTTGAGGAAATAGATCAGGCGGTTAAATTCGCCGAGGATAGCCCTGACCCTGATGGTAATGATGCACTGGCTGATGTTTATGCTCCTGGCTATTATGAACAGGAACCAAAGTCCAGGGGTAGAAAATTGCCAATGTATATGGCAATATCCGAGGGGATATCACAGGAAATGGAAAAAGATTCCTCGGTACTTTACATGGGTGAGGATGTTGGTGTATACGGCGGAATTTTTGGTGCCACAACCGGACTTTATAAAAAATTTGGACCTGAACGTGTCAGGGATACACCAATAAGTGAGTCAGCATTTATAGGTGCATCATCAGGTCTGGCCGCAGCAGGAAAGAGACCAATAGTTGAATTGATGTTTACAGACTTCCTTGGAGTAACATTTGACCCAATTATGAACCATATAGCAAAAAATTATTACATGTCCGGTGGGAATGTAAAGATGCCAATAGTAATTACAACGGCAATTGGTGGTGGATATGGTGATGCTGCACAGCATTCTCAAACACTATTCCCAATATTCGCACATATACCCGGATTAAAGGTGGTTGTTCCGTCCAATAGCTATGATGCCAAGGGGCTAATGATTTCTGCAATAAGGGATGATAATCCTGTAATTTACATGTTCCATAAGGGTCTTATGGGACTTCCATGGATGCCCTATCCGCAATCTTCTGTTGTTGAGGTTCCTGAGGAGGAATATACGGTGCCAATTGGAAAGGCAAAAATAGTAAAAACTGGTAATGATATTACAATTGTTTCCGTTGGATCAACAGTCCATATGGCACTTGAGGCTGCAGATGAGCTTAAAAAGGATGGAATAGATGCTGAGGTAATAGACCTCAGGACTGTAAAACCAATTGATAAGGAAACAATTCTGAATTCCATTAAAAAAACGGGATATATGCTTGCTGTTGATGAGGATTATGAGAGTTATGGCCTCACCTCTGAGGCAATATCCATTGCATCGGAACTTGGGTTCAAGGATTTAAAGACCGCACCAAGAAGAATTGCATATCCGGATATACCCGTGCCATACAGCAGGAATATGGAATCATTCTCACTTCCAAGCAGCGAAAAAATAATAAAAACAGTGAAAGAGATGATAATGTGACGCTAATAAAAATGCCATCCATATGGAACTTTGAGGAACTTGGTAAGGCTGTGGTAACACAGTGGTATGTAAAGGAGGGGGATTCTGTGAAGGAGGGGGACCCGGTATGCCAGATTATGGCTGCAAAGGTTACCGTTGAGGTCCCATCACCTGTCACTGGTACAGTTAAAAAGATAATGGCTGAAATGAATCAGGAAATATCCCCAGGGGACCCATTAATGGATGTTGAATGATAAAATTAATGGCAAATTTAGTTACATTAAATTTTATATTTTTTAAATATTAAAAAATATTTTTGTTTATAATTTCAGCAACAGCATCAGGTTTATTGATCATTGGTACATGTCCCCCGTTTTTAATAATAAATAATTTACCATTACTGACATTTTCCTCGAGGATTTTGGCATGTTTAATATTTATTCTTGGGTCATCATCGCCCCATATAATTATTGTTTTTGATTTAATTTTATTTAGGTCATCTGCTTTTATCATATAATTTTTGGAATTAATTAATATATTTTTCATTATATCAAGATCGTTGCCAGGTTCCAGCCTGTTAAGTTTATCAAGAAATGCATTAATACCTTCCATTGGTATGCCGTCACAGCATATACCTGCAGAGTCAATAAGTATCAAATAATCCGGGGATTTAAAATGAATTGAGTAATAGGCCGCCACCCAGCCACCATAGGAGTTGCCTGCCAGTGCAAACTCCTTATTGACCGTATTTTTTATTATTTCATCCACAACACTGCACTGTAAATCCAGCGTGTATTCAATTTTTGGTTTTGCAGATCTCCCATGGCCAAGCAGATCCGGCGCTATAATTTCAAAACGGCTGTCCAGTCTTGTAAATAGTTTTATCCAGTTATTGGATATCCCACCGAGACCATGCAGTAATATTAATGGAAATTGACCGTTTCTATGTAGATATGAAATGACGCCAAATCCTGTTTTTAATTCAAGTCTTTCGATATCAAACTGCATTTATGGTCTAAAGTTCTCAATATTATATTTAAGTTCCGATAGGAATCTGGCCGCAGGTGCACCGTCTACCGCACGGTGGTCAACAGTAATTGATGCGGTCATTATCTTTCTTATCTCAATCTTCCCATCAAGTACAACAGGCTTGTCCTCTGTCCTACCAATGCTTAAAATTGCAACCTGTGGCCAGTTTGGTATTGACATAAAATATGATACACCAAGGCTTCCAAGATTGCTTATTGTAAATGTGCCACCGGTAATATCAATTTCTTTTATTATACCATTTTTTGCCCTCGCAATTAATTCCCTGTATTCATTATCAAGTGTTTTAATATCCTTTGTGTTAACATTCCTAATAACTGGAACTATCAAACCTATTTTTGAATCAACTGCAATTCCTATATTATGGCTATCATATGTAATTATTTCGTTATTTTTTATTTCAGAATTCATGTATGGATAATGCATTAATGTATTACTGATAATTTTTATTAGTAAAACATTCATGGATACGCCTGCAGATTTGTATGCTGCCATAAAGTCATCCATTAAAATTTCTGAATACAATGATATAATTGCCGATTCTTTTAAACCGGAAACAAGATGGTCAGCAATCATCTTCCTTATTCCGGTAATTGGCTTTCTTTCAATTACATGGGGATAAAAATTCTCAGCTATATATTTTTTAATATAGTCCATGGTCAGCAGGTTTTTATCCACGTTTAGTGAATCCAGATTAATGTTATACTGATCGGCCAGCCTTTTTATATCGTTTAAATTGGAATCCATATCACATTATTTATTATGACTATTAAATATATTATGTTAATACGAATATTTACATAATGAGCCATAGTGCCATGTCAGCGGGTCCTTATTTACAGAGAATTTTTATCCTCTAATAAAGTCCTGATTTCTCCTTAAATAACCCTGTATCAAAATGTAGCCATGATCTAATTAACAGAAAAACATAGCTCCGGGCAGATTCGAACTGCCGTCGACTGGTCCAGAGCCAGTAATGCTTGGCCGCTACACCACGGAGCTTTAAAAATGTATTACAATTAAATATAAAAATGTTAATAGGCTTAAACCAATTACAGTTTTAATGTTTACAGCAGGAAACAGGCTTAAGCTAACAATTTTTGGCTCATCGCACGGCCCTTACATAGGTGGCATACTGGATGGGCTTCCGGCGGGTGTTAATATTGATATGGATTATATAAATAAATGGCTTGATCGTAGAAGGCCCGGGATAAATTCAATAACAACACAGAGGAAGGAATCAGACAGAATAGAATTTATCTCAGGGCTTAAGGAATTTTATACTGATGGATCTCCACTTGGCTTTATTTTTAGAAATGAGGATTATATAAACAAACATTATGATTATATTAGGGACAATCCCAGACCAGGGCATGCAGATATTACAATGTATTATAAATATGGTGAATACAGAAATTACGAGGGTGGCGGTTTTTTTTCCGGAAGAATGACCCTGCCTCTTGTTGCCGCAGGGTCCATTGCCATGCATATATTAAAAAATATTAATATAAGCATAGTTTCATATATAAAATCTGCAGGCGGATTTAATATTCAAAATGAAAATATATCTGATGAGGACTATTCATACAGCTTCAGGACCAGAATGCCAGACCCTGATCTTGATGATAAACTTTATAACAAAATTCTTGAGATCATAAAGGATGGTGACAGCCTTGGTGGAATAATAAAAACCATTGCATATAATATTCCACCGGGTATAGGTGAGCCATTCTTTGACTCTGTGGAGGGCACAATAGCCCATTTAATGTTTTCCATACCGGGATTAAAGGGCATAGAATTTGGTGCCGGTTTTAAGCTTGGTTCAATGTCCGGTTCACAGGCCAATGATACGTTTTATTACGACGGTGATAAAATAAAGACCAGAACAAATAATTCTGGTGGTATACTTGGTGGGATTACAAACGGCATGCCGCTGGAATTTAGTGTTGTTATGAAGCCAACATCATCAATAAGAAAGAAACAGGAAACTGTTAATCTGAAAACACACCAGCCATCAGAAATACAGGTGATTGGCAGGCATGACCCCTTTATAACCCTAAGGGCTGTTCCTGTGGTTCAGGCATTAACAGGATTTGCAATACTTGATCTTATTATGTCAGATTCATCTCAAAAGAAATGGGATATATTTAACAGAGGAGATGGCAATTAATATGGATGCAATCAGGATAAAGCCTATGGAATATTTTGCAATTCTAAACGCTCCTAATACAGTGTCCATTAAGGTTTTGAAGCTATCCTCCCGACCCATATGAACCGTTGTATAAACTGTTTTCATTCCGATTTTTACGTCAGAGATATCATTTATTGCATCTTTAACAGCAGTTTTTATTAGATTCACCACATCATCAGGATTGCAGTTAAGGCCCAGAGGATTTATATCAAGATTGCTTGCATTTACAACGTGATTGTCAGTGGTGTATATTTCAAGGTTATCTACAATATCACTAAGCTCATTCCTTGATTTCTCCATAATATCATGTGTTATATTATTGGAATCTGTAAGTACTATTGCATTATATTTTCCATTAATCTCCATTGCAAGTGCCTGAATACCCATGGCCGCCAGCCCACTAATTCTGGCCGATATTCTGGAATAGCCAATTCTTGCAGGATATGCATCAGACAATTTTGAAAAGGCCCGTTTCATTTCCGGGATAAACTGGGAGCAGTTATCAAGTTCAGGGGCATTTTTGGTAAAATCATTCTGTGCGTCAATCAGGGCAAAATCATCCATGCCGGAATCCCTCATGGCGCGGATTAATATTAATCCGGATTCCAGTGAGATATCGTCGAATTTCTCACTTTCCGGAATTATTGCTGAGAACCCATAATTACCAAACTTTTGCATTGATATTTCATAACCATTAACATTTATCTTTTTCATTTCAGATACTGTGCCCGAATAGTGCATATCCTTCAAACCCTGTTTAACAGCATCGGCAATATTTTTTATATCTGATTCACCACCACAGTTATTGCTGTTTGTTGTTGCGGTGTGAAATACCATTATGTTATCCATGTTAAGCTCGTGGCTTAATTTTTCAGGAAGATTGCTGCTGCAGAGGTTTCCAAATGGGCCGGGATGGACATACGGAAATATTAAAATAACCTTGCTTTTTTCACAGTCCTTTATATCAACTGTTTTAACTGGTATTTTTACCCTTTTATTATATATTTTCCCAAAAAATGATTCACCAACACTATTATCCTGAGATCTGTTAAGGAAAAAATTGATTATTTCTGGAACACTTGCACTGTACTTTCTGGTGAATTTTTTTGTGGTTAATGTAATAAATAGGTAAGAAAATAAAAGAAATATTGCAGAGGAAAAAGATACTGTAAATAAAAACATGGGCAGGTACGGTGTTTTCAAAAATATGAAGAGTGAGGATATTAAAATGGAGTATGAATAATCTGGAGATAGTATAATTGCATAATGCATATTTCCGGGATAATAAACATATAGAATCAAAAAACGAAGGAACACTGCTATTGATGTTGATATGCCTATTAAATATACAATATTAAGGCCGATTATTGAATTAAGTGCAAGGAAAATCCAAAGAAATAGGGATGCTGAAAGAAATGACATAAAATCCAGATATATTATCCTTCTTGAGTTAAAGGATTTATTTGTCAGTCTTATTGTTATAACATCCATGGCAATAAAAACAAAAAATGGAATTATTGATAAAAAAATAAAATTAACCATGCTTTTTATTAAAAGAAAATTTATAATATAAATAAAAAGTACTGGAAATATGAAATAGTACCATTTCGGTGATTTTTTAATGTATCTTGAAATGCCCGCCAGGGTCTTATTGCTTTCCATTTACCACCGGATTATTTTATTAAATATAAATATATTTTTTACATTATTTTGAATTTATAATAATCAGTGCACAAGCCTCTTAATCTTGAAATAACCATAACCTGTTAAAATTCTTACATACTCTGGAAGTTTTTTACTGGTATTGATGTCTATATAAAGGTCTTTGATATCATTTAATTTTTCCTCAGTGGAAACAATTATTATATTATCAAATCCAATTAAATCAAAAACACGCCCTGATATCTGTTTATTCCCCCTGCCAAGCAAAAAGCCCTGGCCACCAATGGGTGATATTATCATAACAGTCCTTTTTTGGCTAACATAATGATAAATTGTCGGCTCATCAATATCCGATGCAACAAGGCTTTTGTTTAAAATAAGATCAAAGCCAAGTATGTTTGTCTTTATTCCAAGGTTCAACAGTATTTCCTTACATGTGGTTCCAGGACCTATTAGATAATATGTATTGTTATCCATATTGTCAATTATATACTCTGCTATATCCCCTGCAGAACCCTGAGAATACTCTGCCTTTGAATTAATTACAACATCGCCTGATTTTATAATTTTCATTAAACCATAATTTTTTATTGAAAGTCTCCCATTTCTGTAATCCTCCTCATTTATGTCATTTACCTCAGCGTATGTTGTTTCATAGTTTTTTGATGATACCAGACTGTTAAAAAGTGATGCGGCGTGTTCAGCGTTAATTGAAAATACAGAACTGTACATTTTTACACCTGCAGGTATTCCAATAAATAAAAATCCGGTGCCGCATGAAACGATATCCCTGGCAGTTCCGTCACCACCAACAAAACAGACAAAATCTGGATTTACAAGTGATTTAATAAAATTTACCGTATCCTGAGATGATGATGGATATTCTGGATAATATGTTATTTCATATTTATATGAGAATTCATCAAGCAGATATGACCCCATATAACCATAGGGAACATAAAATAAGGAATCACCCGGAATTATTTTTGATAAAAATTTTCTTGCAACACCAAGAGAATAAGATTTTTCAATACTTTCAAGCTTCAGGTTATCTGAGCCCTTATTATTGATCTCACCACCATAGCCCGCAAGCGGGTTTACAAAGAATCCTATTTTCATTTTTAAATCCTGTATAAACTGTTTTCTTCCGGTATTATCATATTAACATTATTATTTTTAATTAGTTCCCTGTATGAAAATTCTGATAAATGTGTTGGCATAAAGATTCTGGATTCACTTTTTTTAAATGCATTTATTGCGTCCTTAACAGATGAATGCCCAAATTTTGGGGCCTCGGATGAAAGTCTTGACGGAAATGTTGCCTCATGTATAAAAATATCTGAATCATGGCCTGATGTAATCACATCCTCTGAATATGATGTGTCCCCTGAATAAAATAAAATTTTATCAGATTTTATTCTGTATGTAATGTCCTCAACTGTATGAATTCCATTCCCAGTTTCAATATTTTCATAATTATCTGTAAAAAAGAAATGTTTTTTAAAATCATCAGGCGAATTAAATATATCCAAAAGAGTAAAAACTGATTTTTCAATATTGCGTGGACCCATGATTGTTATATCGCCATCAATATTCCTTAATGCTCTCTGCCATAAAAGATCGGGCAGGCCGGAAAAGTGATCCAGATGCATGTGCGTGATTAATACAAGATCAATTTTCTCCAGTTTGATTCCATTATCTATTATTGACTCTGCAGTGTGTGGGCCGCAATCAAGTAGTATATGATCATCAATTAAAAACGATGTATTTTTTCTATTTTTCTCTATTTTTGCACTCCACGTGCCAATAACCTTTATATCCATAACAGATTATTTTGATTGATTATTAACATTTTTCTAATGGATGTTCCATTTAATGGTTTTTATAATTTCAAATAAATTATTAGATTTGACTGAAAAATCAGAATACTTTAACATTTCCACGTTTGAGGGGTTAAATGCTATAAAATATCTGGACGCCCTTTTCATTGATAAATCCATGAATGAATCACCAACAGATAATGTTTCATCCTTATCTATTCCAAATGTCTTTTGTATAAGTCTTACATTGTAATCCTTTTTTAACGGGTCAACATTTTTGACAATTTTCATGTTCTCAGTATCTATTTGATTGCCTATTGCATAATCGAATCCATACATGGTGCCAAGATACTCTGCAAATTCATGAACACCGGCGGAAACTATAGCAGTTTTTATGCCCATTTTCTTTATTTCTTCCATTGTCATATGCAGATTTGGTGATATATCATTTAGATTAAGATATCTGGCCATATTTCCAGATCTTAATGAATTATAAAGATGTGCGGGTATATTATGCCTGTAAAGGTAATCAAAAGTATAAATCATTTTATCTCTTTTTATTTTATTTCCAGATATTTTATCGATTAAAACATCCCATGAATTTCTGTTCTTTAACAGCACACCATCCATATCAAATACTATCAATTTAATATCATTTAATTTCTTAATATCTTTATATACATTTTCCATCCCTTCCGCATACTATGCATTTTCCTGATGTTTTATCATTGTAAAT
>NZ_LKBG01000088.1 GCF_001402945.1 Acidiplasma aeolicum | reverse complement strand
ATAAGTGTGGTCGATGAATCAGGAAGCCTCATTGCCTTGGCATGAGGTAGCTCACATAAAAAACAGTGGACCTGAACTGGATGTAATTTATGCCCTTAGGGAATATCATTTTATCTTGTTGCCCATTTTGATTGCTTCCAGAATGTTAAAAGTCCATAAAGATTCGCAAAGAACATTATCAGGATTCCAAGAGCACCATATGATATTGTTCTAAGCCTTTCCTTTGGTACCCTTGCCATTACAGCCATAACAAATATAGAGTTACCAGCTATTCCAAGAAAATCTATAAAGAGTTTGTTAAGAGCATAAAATATCACCGCTGGATTTCTAATTTTATGTGTCAGCTCCAGTGGAAGTATCTGGAACATAATGTGTCTTAAAAACCTGTGCAGGGTTAATGAATCATAATATCCAAAATGTATGGTCATAAAATAAAGCCTGTAAAGCAATAAGAGGAAACCGGCCACAGGCACTATGTATAAATAAAGCACATTAAATGCATAGAACCACCCGGCCTTTTTTGTTGTACCGTTGGAAAGATTTTTAAAAAAGTAGTACCATCCATCTTTTGCCCACCTGATTTGCTGATGAATAAATTTTTTAAAATTGTCCTGAGCTGATGTCTCTACTGTAACGTTGTAATCCTTAACAACCTTATAGCCATTTTTAATAAGGTAACTGGTTATCTGAATATCATCACCAAGAACGGTTTTTCTGCCCATCACATGCTTATTTTTGAATTCATCTGATAGCAAAAACGGTTTGATTATACCCGTTTTATATGTAGCACAGTTGCCCACCGCTATCATTATACTTCCATGGTATGACATTGCCCTGAATACTATCTCCCTAGTTCTTTCTATAAATTCTGATGCATATGATATTTTATTTCCATTATTTCTAATCCTGATATTAACACTAACGCCACCAACATTCTTATTAAAATATTTAAGAACATCATACACTGCATTATCTGGCAGTTCTGTATCACTGTCAAGAAACATAACATATTTTGTATTTATATGTTTGATTCCCTCCACCATGGCGGCTCTTTTTCCACCGTGCTGTTCCAGAAGAATGAATTTACCTCCGTATTCCTCTGTTATGGATTTATATGGTTCATTGCACGCATCACCGACCACAATGAATTTTACTCCCTGTGATTTAACACTCCTTAAGACATTTCTAAAAATATTTTCATCCTCATTATAAACCGGAATTAATATGGTTGCCTCAGAAATATCAGGCTTTTTATTGCTTATCTCAGGTCTGTATTTCTCTGCATAATAAACATTTAAAACATAATAAATAAATGATAGAATCGCAAGAATTGTTAAAATTAAATAAATATATATGAACCTCACAGCCTCACACCTTTAAATTTTATCTTAATATTAATACTTTTTTGCTTACTAATTGTTTTTCTTGCTTTTTAATATTAACAATAATATTATCAGCATGAATATAATCAGCCTTTATGAGATCAGTTTCACTATTTTCAGGAGGCAAGGACTCCTTCCTTTCAGCAATGATTGCCCTTGAACAGGGATATGAAATAGAGTATGGAATTACAATAATACCGGAGGAATATTCAATGATGTTTCATTATCCAAATGCAGAGAATTCACGGCATGCTGCATCCCTTCTTGGAATTAAAATAAAATACATTAGGGAGGAAGAGTTTGAGGATTATCTTGGTAGCCTTGAGAATTTGGCACTCGTTACAGGGGCAATTGCATCTGATTACCAAAAAACAAGAATTGAAAAAAATTGTTATAAAAATAATGTTATAGTATACTCGCCCTTATGGCGCCTTGATCAGGAAACGGTAATAAATGAACTTTTATTAAGGAATATAAGGGCAATGATTGTTTCAGTATCAGCCGAGGGTTTCACACAAAATGATCTGGGCAAGGAAATTAATAATGAATATTTACAGCATTTAAAGGATTTGCACAAAAAATATGGAATAAATATAGCTGGCGAGGGAGGCGAGTATGAATCCTTTGTTTTTGGTCTTTCCAATAAAACAGTGCTTCCAGAAAGAAAACATATGGTATGGAGAAATTCTGGTGGTTATTTAATATTTGAATAATCATCTGATCTTTATGCTCTTAATATCATTTAATGAGGCCTCATTTTCCAGGGTGCTTGTATCCCCATATTCTTCACCAAGATAAACGGACCTTATAAGCCTCCTCATTATCTTTCCTGACCTTGTCTTTGGAAGTGAATTCACTATGTGTATC
>NZ_LKBG01000087.1 GCF_001402945.1 Acidiplasma aeolicum | reverse complement strand
AATCTTGTAGAAGAAATGGTAAATGTTATACCTGACCGATATCAGGATATAGAATGTTATTATCAATATTTTACTTCTTCAGGTGTCTTTCGAACCATTCCGTTTTCCTTCTAATCCTGTCGACCATGTTCTTGGGGACGCCCGTCCTAGCGTGTTCGTGGTTGTCACCGGGATATCTAACCAGCACTGATTCCACACCGTTCATCTTCATTGCAACGTGAAACTGTTCGGCCTGCTCTATTGGGCATCTGTAATCTTCTTCCCCAGTTATAAGCATTATTGGCGTTTTCGATTTCTTCACGTAACTGATTGGCGAAAAGTTCATGAGTTTCTGCATTCCCTCCTTTGAATATGGATCTTTCAAATCAAGTTCTAGGGCGTTGAACCAGAATCCTATGTCGCTAGTTCCTATCATGCTGAATAGATTTGATATGGACCTCTCTGATATTGCACAGGCAAATTCGTTAGTCTGCGTAACTATCCAATTCGTCATGTAGCCGCCATAAGATCCCCCTGTTACTCCTATTTTTCCTGTGAGGCCATACCTGGATCTGCACTCCTGAACGAACTTAAGTAGATAGTGCATATCTCTGCCGCCCCAGTCGCCTATGCACGCCTTCTCATATTCCTGCCCGTATCCTGAACTTCCTGGAGGATTGCAGAAGAGTATGTTGTAACCATTTCTGTAGAAATACTGAAATTCTATGAAGTACGTGTTTCCGTAAGCCGTGTGAGGGCCTCCATGTATGAAGAGTATGGACGGGTTCTCCTTTGAAGATACCATGGCGAAGCATTCTCCACCATCCAATTCAAATGAATCAGCCTTTACGCCCATCACGCCGGGATTAAGATCGTAATCAGTACCAAAATTGACAACGGAAGGATTTTCAATGTCCGAATAAACATAAGCAAGTGAATCTTTGAAATCGAAATCTACTATATTCCTGTTCTCTGGTGTTATCCTTTCCGCCTTATCACCGATCCTGTAAACATATGATGAGGATCTCTCCTGCCCGATGGCGTACAATGCATCGCCGTCAAAGACTAGGCGATAGTGTGATCCGCCGAAAGAATCACCTATTACCGAGTTGGCTGCATCATTTCCCAACGGTATTTCAATGTCTTCTTCCGGAAAGATGATGTTCGACACCCTTCCCACATCCAGGCCATAGTAACCAGAGAAGGCTATCCTCCCGGACTCTGAAACAGAGAAGTCATTAACTTCTGCAGGCTCTTTGGTTATCCTCTTTAGCTTCTTTCCGTCCGCATCGATTTCAAACAGATCTATGAGGCCATAATCATTGGAATTCTCAGTAGTGGATATTATGATCCGTCTAGCGTTGGACCTTATTGCGATAACATCGAAATGGCCAGAGTATATCTTCTCAGGTTTTTCATGAATCCTGTAAAGCGAATTGAAGGATCGCAGGAGACCGCGGCCGTTGAACCTGTACTTTATATCAGTTGCTTCAAATGGTTGGGTGTTATCAGCGGTGTCCTGTGCTATGACGTAGACCTCTTCACCAATGTATGCGTACTCCGATATCTTGGCAAAGGATGCGATCTCCCTGGGCTCCGATATGCCATCCATGCGCATCAGCGACTCTTTATCCTTCGAATACTTGACAAAAAAGAGCGCTTCTCCATAGGCCTTTGGATACCGCTCATTCCCTCCAAATGTAACCTGAACAACCTTTCCCGATCTATCCACCTTCTTTATCACGGAATGGTACTCATCGTCTTTTATATATTTCTCAGTAAAATATGCCCATCCTCCGCCAATGGATATATCAGTGGCAAACCGTATCCTGTAGGCTTCTGATGGGTCCATAAATATAAATTGTCATATAATATTTAAAAATTAGCCTTATTACGCCGTCTCCAGAGGCGAAATGTTTTAATAGCATGAAAGTGATTGACATTCATGCAGACCACAAGAAAAATGGCAACGGATAGCCTTATGGTGCTGATCACGGTCTTCGCGATCGGCGCACTGCCTGCATTTACCTAAGACTTTGATAGATCTTCCTATACTTTTGCCTCCGCAACCATAATATCGAGTCTAAAGATTCATTAGTATTATCTCCGCATCTTGATAAGCGGGTATGCAGTAGGTATAACGATATTCAGCCTTCTAGGGGGATTCCTTTTCGTCAGGTTTTCATCAAAAACTATCGTGGTGATATCTGTTCTATTCTTATCGATATTCACAATTAGGGCTAGCTACTCCGTGACTTGCCTCGAGCTTTTAATTTT
>NZ_LKBG01000086.1 GCF_001402945.1 Acidiplasma aeolicum | reverse complement strand
TAATATTTACGAATTCAAAAATTTCAATGATATAATAATATCATTTATATCAAAAATTAATAATGTACCCTTATTCACATTTGATAACAATTTAAAAAAATATTGCACTAAAAATAAAATTAAATTGCCTAAATAATACCATTTCTTATTTTTATGCCCAATGTATCTGCCGGCAAGAATTCAGTAAATGGTGTGAATGTAAATTCCGGAAAAATTATTATAAACCAAGCCTAATGAATCAATGGAATTTATATGGTTTAATCCTGCTATCTGTTCATTTTTAAGACTATTTTTATCCATATCATAGCTAAATTTAAACCAATGTAGGCATGTATACTCAACAAAATGCCATCTTTTTAATATTAAAAATACTTATTCCCTGCTCGAAAGATATAAAAGGCCATGCCAAATATATTATAATATGAATGGCAATACCTCAAATGTTTATATAATAGATGCAAAGAGAACCCCTATAGGTAAAAGAAATGGCGCTCTTAAGGATGTGCATCCAGTTGACCTCCTTGGAAATCTGACCCGTGAGGTACTGGATTATAATTCAATAGACCCAGAAAATGTTGATGAATTTATAACAGGCTGTGTAAGCCAGACCGGCAATCAGGGAGGAAACATAGCCAGAAATGCATGGTTATCTGCGGGATTACCTGAATCTGTCCCGGGTGTTTCAATTGACAGGCAGTGTGGTTCAAGCCTTCAGGCCCTCGAATTTGCAAGGAATGGAATTATGTCCGGGGATTATGATATTGCGATAGCCTCAGGTGTGGAATCCATGACAAGGGTGCCAATGTTAAGCACCATCGAAAAGGAGAATCCAATAACAGAGGGTTTAAGGAGAAGATATAATCTCGGCAATGAGTGGTTCAGCCAGGCATACGGTGCCGAGCTTATAGCAAAGAAGTTCAAAATATCCAGACAGGAGATGGATTTACTGAGCTATGAAAGCCATATTAGGGCCACAAAGGCCAGAGAATTACTTAAAAAGGAAATGATCCCAGTAAAATATAATGGAAATACCATACTTGATTATGATCAGGGTGTACGTGAAAAACCCGATCTTGAAAAAATGAACGAACTTCCACCCGCATTCCCCAATTTAAGGATGATTACTGCAGGAAATGCCAGCCAGATATCTGATGGTGCTAGTGTGGCAATTCTTGCATCTGAAACTGCAGTTGAAAAGTACAACCTGAAGCCAAGGGCTGTGGTAAAAAACGTTACAGCTGTTGGTGTTGATCCGGTAACCATGCTCACAGGCCCAATTCCTGTCACTGAAAAAGTTCTAAAGAGAACAGGATTAACACTGGATGACATAGATGTTTTTGAGGTTAACGAGGCATTTGCATCGGTTGTTTTGGCATGGGAAAAGGAATTATGTGTAAATCATGATAAAGTAAATATAAACGGGGGGGCAATAGCACTTGGGCACCCACTGGGTGCAACTGGCACCAGGATAGTTTCAACCCTTCTTAATATAATGGATGATAAAAAATACAGATATGGCTTGATAGCCATATGCGAGGGAGGTGGCATGGCCAACGGTGCAATTATAGAGAGATTAGAATAAGTACTTTACTTAAATGCCATAAACCTATGATTATTCCATATTTTTCCGTTTTTATTTTTATATTATTCGAAAATTAACTATACGTACATTTACATTTAACTATTTAGACTTGATATTTTCTAATTTCTTTTTTGTTATTGATATATTATGCATTTACTATACAATTAATGGAGTTTATTATTAATTTAAACTATCTAATTTTTTAATCGGTTATAATAAATAGCGTAATTCATTCTATTTAAATGTTAATTTAAATTAAATTCACTTAAAAAATTTTTATATTATCAAAGAAGATTTGTATGTTTATGTTTTAAAATATACAATAATAATTTTATAATAGAAAGCAAATAATTTATTAGTTGCTAAATATAATTAGGGAAATTAATAGAAGGAAGGCTAATAGACTAATTTATACATAAATTGAAATGCCTCATTTAGTTTGCTTTAATTTATATTTGTTGATAACTGTATTCAATTAAGTTAGATTATCAAATAAAAACAATTTACTTCTAAATTTAACCTTTAATATTGATAGGATGTAAAAATTAGAGTAAATAAAAATATTAAGAACGTTGTTAAACTACCATTAAAAATATACAAATTCAAAATTATTATATTTTATATTGTGCAATTATTTTGCGTAATAAAAACGTGAAATAAGTTTTATATTATTATATTTTTTGTA
>NZ_LKBG01000085.1 GCF_001402945.1 Acidiplasma aeolicum | reverse complement strand
TATTACAATAATCTTTGCAATAAGTTTATTTGAGTACTTTCTGATTCTATCCTCCACAATTATTTGAGCCAACCTTTGCATAATTAATGGGATATGATAAGCTTCCATATCCCACTTATGATTTTCAAATTAATAAATATGACAATTGTCTAACAAATTATGAAAGTTTGGACACTCTATAAATTTAATATTTCATTTATCATTGTAGTTAATATTATAATACAACACCATAATATGGGGATTATTGTTTTAAATGACTGTAAGCTTCATCATTCAAGATTCCGTGGATCAACTTGCTTATGAGATATATGGTAACTAGAGATATAGTAAATACAACAACCACCACAACAGTTATGCCCAGTAATTCTATTCCAAGCTGCCTCAATGCAGTAAATCCACCGTAAAACAGCAAACCATTAGGTAAAACACTGTTGCCAGAAGCCACTGCAAATGAATGCTGTGTGAAGAATGCAATCATTATAACCCGAAGACTCCTCCAAGGCCATGCCCGGGAAATAATCCAACTGGGTCTGAAAACCATTTCACCCTTGAAAATAATTTTTCTCCTCCTATAAATAACGGTCCCCCAATGAATCCCAGTATTAGTGCACTTGCCGGACTCACGAATCCCGCCAGCGGTGTAATTATAATAAGTCCCATTAGAATTCCGTTGGTTGCATCCATTATTGTAGGAGTTTTTCTATCCCATAATTCGCCAAATAACATTGTGGACATCATTGCCGCACCTGAGGCAACAAATGTGGTTATTACTACCATCAGAACATCACTGTTGAATGCAAGTACACTTCCCGGATTGAAGCCAAACCACCCTATCCATAGTAATAATATTCCAAGCGCCAGCCATGTACTGTTTATATGCATGTCAATTTTCATCGATTGCTTTAAACCCTTTTTCTTTTCCTCCCTCCATATTTCATACACAATTGCCAATCCTGCGGCTGCTGCGGCTCCATGAACAACCAAGCCCCCTGCAAAATCTCTCATGCCCATTTTGTACAGCCATCCAGTCGGGTTCCAGATCCATGCAGCAGGCAGATTCCAGATTATTACAAAATAAACTATTGAAAATATAAAAAAGGCTTTGAACTTCATTTTCTTTAATACAATTACACCCACAAGTGCAAGGGTAACCGCTGCAAAGGCCGTTTCAAATAAATAATATGTTCCAAGTTTTAATCCAGTATTGAAATACTTTCCAGTCATGGACCACCAGGTAGCGTTGATAGATCCGGAAGAAAACCCTCCCAGGAAAAAGCCGCTTTTATAGAATGGATTTCCTATTATTCCATCCACAGTTGGTGCAAAAGCGGTATTGAATCCTATAATAGCCATAACAAATATTGCTGTCCCGGATATAACAATGGTTTTTAATAAACTGTTTTTGTATTTATTCCCCAATTCTCCTATCTCCAGAAAACCAACGGCAATTGTCATAATAAATACAAAAATAGCTGCAATTATAACCCATAAGTTGTTAATTAAAATTCTTGAAAGAGTTAAATAATCTATTATTCTAGATATCATAATAGTTCATGAGAGAACTATATAAAATTTTATCTTTCTAAACATAGAAGTTAGAAAATATTATACAAGGATTGACAGTAGCATAGTGAATAAAATAATAGAATTATGCAAGGAGAGAATAACATATGGCTATAAGAGAATCTGGGCATTATTGAGGAATTCAGGCATAAATATAGCTAAGAAAACAGTTTATAAAATAATGAAGAATAATAATCTAACTTTGCCAATACATAGCCATAAAAATAAAATGGAACCGAAACATCTAGGGATGCAATCAATGCAATAGATGATGCCATTATCAGGAAGTTTAATGGTGTTATACCTTATAATATTACATTAAAAACAGATAATGGTTCACAGTATGTATCTAAGGAATTCAATAATTATTTGAAAACAATATGAATTAAGCATGAATACATAGAAAAGGAAACACCTGAGGATAATGGTGATATCAAATCATTCCATAATTCAATTAAAACTGATTATATATCAATGAAATCAATAATTTCAATGATGGTAAAATAATAATAGAAACAGCATTCTATGATTATAATAATATAATACATTCCACATTAAATTATTATTAATCTTTACAGTTTTTGTATAAATGGAATAATGATAGCAATTACAGGGAATATTACAGAGGATTTTTAAAGAATTTGAAGGATGGTTAAAGAAGGAGAAAACATAATTATTATAAGAGGTCGATGATAAATGTCTCATGAAATGGAAAGATTTTTGTT
>NZ_LKBG01000084.1 GCF_001402945.1 Acidiplasma aeolicum | reverse complement strand
TATTATTTAATTTTATTTTAATATATTTGAAAATTTATTTGTATTTTTGTTAATGTTCTGTATAAGAAATATTTATTAATAAAGTTTTAATATGGGTACAATGACCTATAACATTAAGACTCCATCAAAAAGAGATATAAATATAACAATAGCATTAATGGCATTTTCCGGATTATTAATAATATACGTAGAGACGATGATAGTCCCGGCCATACCAATATTCATAAAATTCTTTCACTCAACATATAATAATGTTTCATGGATACTAATTGCATATATTATTTCAGGTACGGTATCTGCCGCAATTTTTGGCAGGGTGGCAGATATGATAGGCAAAAAACGGGTTTTTCTTGCACTCGGCATTGTCTATCTCATAGCAGTGTCTTTTGGTGGATTTTCCAGAACACTGGATGAATTAATTGCAGTAAGGGCTGTTCAGGGTCTGGGTTTTGGTATGATACCAATAGCCTTTGCAATAATCAATGACGTCGTTCCAAAAAAAGAACTCGCACTTGCACAGGGGATAATGAGTGCAACCTTTGCAATAGGTTCAGGAATAGGTTTGGTTCTTGGTGCATATATAACTGAAGACCTGGGCTGGCAGTATGATTTCCATACAGCCATTCCTGTTACTGCAGTACTTTTAATATTAACATATATTTATTTAAAGGATTATTCAAAGCCACACAGGGAGAGGATTGATTACATAGGTGTTTCCCTGCTTGCCATACCATTAATAACATTCATATTTGCACTATCAGAGGGGCAAACATATGGGTGGACATCCACCCTAATTATTTCCCTATTTGTCTTTTCATTTATAATGTTCTTCGTCTTTGTATACTTTGAATCAAATTATAAATATGCTTTTATAAATATGAAGCTCTTAAAGGTCAGGAACGTTCTAATGGCAAATATCATTGGATTGTTTGCCATGGCAGCAATGTATTTTCTTTTCTTCACTGTTCCAACACTTCTTCAGGACCCAGCACCAGCAGGATTTGGCAAATCTATTATAGATTCTGGTTTGATCATGTTTCCTGCAACTGTAATGAATATGCTCTTTGCACCTGTTGCGGCCAGGGTAATACGCAGAAAAGGACCAAAACTTGCCATATTTATAGGTTTGACTGTTGATTTAATAGGTTTTATACTTTTATACCTTTACAGATCATCACTGCTTGAAATTCTGCTGGACACAATGTTCGTGGGTGCAGGCATATCCATGATGCTTGTTGGCATAATTAATGTATTATTAATATCAACCCCAAGGGAGCATGCCGGTGAGGCCACAGGAATAAATACAGTATTCAGGGATATAGGTATGTCAATAGCACCTGCCGTTGGCGGCGTTCTTGAAACAATGTATACAGTACCCGTGGTTGTTGGCGAAGTCGATGTAAACGGTATTTTGGTTGCCATAAAACATGGATTCCCTGATGCAACAGCATATAACTATATATATTTAATAGGCGTTGTTTTTGTGATATTTGGATTCATTTTTACAGCGTTTATTAAAAAGGTCAAAAATACGAATTAATTCTTGAAAAAAATCCTAAAATAGATTAAAGCATGTTGGAGGCACTTGCAATCCAGTAGGAGGGCATAGCCCTTGAAAATGATAGTAATTTATCAGATAGTTCTATCGCGTTGAAAAAATATTATAAGCATCTAATTGATGAAAGATTTAAATACAACCAAGATAATATCATAAATACAGGGTTGAGATAAAATGGATGCATTTATCTTTGCAATGATAGGCATATTCGTTATACTTATCGGCATAGCAGGTTACGCTGGTGGCTTTAAATCTGCAGGCTTTGCAATGGCTTTTCTTGGCCTTGCAGGATTTTTGGTCACAGCAATGGCTTATTATTCCGGCTATGTTTCTTATTCTTCCGCACTTAAGCAAGCCACTTCTGCCAGCCAGATATCAATGTACCAGCATAACTTGAGCCTCAACAATTTCAATGGAATGCTCGGGCTTCTATTTTTTGGCGTAATGATTGTATTTGGCATTGCAATGTACTATCTCGGATGGAAGGAAGATAAAAAAATAAAAAATATAGGGGATAATTAATGTTTAACAATTTAAAATTAAAAAATTTTTAACAGTCTTCCTTGTTGCCTTATTTTTAGTATCTGGAATGGCAGTTTTAGATAATAATTTTATTCACAATTCAAATTCCTCACTAATTACTGATTTTTCATTACTATTCCCTATAAATGAAACTTCTTCAGAAAAAACATATGTGAATTATTCATCTGAGACATCTTTATTAGATGTATCAGTATAAAAGCATGGGCCTGGCCGGATTCGAACCGGCGATCTTCTCCGTGTGAGGGAGACGTCATA
>NZ_LKBG01000083.1 GCF_001402945.1 Acidiplasma aeolicum | reverse complement strand
CGACCGCTGTTATATTATTCTCATATCTTTATGATTTTATGTGGGTGCCATTTGTCGGTATTATTTTATGGTTTTTTGATTTTTATTTTAAATTCCATTTTCCATAAATAATGTTGATTATTTTAACCTATGAATTAATTATGGGAGTTTTAATTTCATTTTATGGTGCCTTCCAGCACAGTTGTAAACTTTTAAAAATTTATACACTTTTGTTGCAGATTCCCCTAACCTTCTTTGTTACCATTCCAGTATTTTATTATTTAATAACCAGGAAAAAATTGGGTGAAACAGATTATACAATTAAAAAGGTTTGATCTTTATAATTTAATTTATAATTTTAAATTTCATCAAGAAGCTTTATGCCTATAAGCTTTGAGGCATCCTCCATAATGTTTTTGTACACCATTATAAGCAGAATTCTTTTTGACTCTTCAGGGGTGTTTATAACAGGACAGTTTAAGTAAAATTCATTAAATGCCTTTGATAAATTCAAAAGATAATTGGCGATTATATCGGGCCTTAAGAATTCGACAGCGCTTTTTAATGAATATGGATATGAATACATTACCCTGATTAAATCCTTCTCATATTTATTATAATCGTTACCCAGCTCTCCCCCTGATTTTGATGATTTTCTAAGAACACTGCACGCCCTTGCATATGAATACATTATATAAGGTGCTGAATCCCCCTCAAAATTTAATGCCTCAGACCATTTAAATACTATTGGCTTGTTGGCATTTACACGTACAATATTAAATCTTATTGATGATGCGGCTATGGCCTCACTCACATTTTTTATTAAATTTTCATCATAATCCGGCCTCTTTTCCTTTATAATTTTTACAGATTCCTCAATGGTTTTTTCATAAAGATCGTCAAGTGTGACTATTCTCCCCTTTCTTGTTGACATCTTCCCATTTTCAAGTGATACGAATCCATAAAAAACAAAGTCTATTTTAGACTGAAAATCAAAAAATGTTTTTAAAACATATTCAAGATTTTTTGCATGATCCTTGTGGTCCTCGCCAAGAACATCAACAAGCCAGTCAAAATTTTCCTGCTTAAATAGATGATAAACAATATCGCGGGAAAAATATAATGATGTACCGTCAGCCCTTGTAAGGAATATTTTTTTATCACCAATCTCAATGTATTTTGCACTCCCCTCACTTTTTAGATTTTCAGATATTGATTCAAGCATTTTATTAACGTCACCGTATAATATAAAGTTTGATTCCCATACATATGTTGATATTTCAATACCTATCTTTTTAAGTGATGATTTTACAGAATCCAGAACAATTGATGCGACGTGCTGTATATTATCTATTAATTCCTTATCCCCCTTTTCGTATCTTTCCGCAAGTGCCTCTATTTCATTTTCTATAGATTTATTGGTCTCCATTTCGCGGTAAATTCTCTGGTATCCATCAAGAAGGTTCTGCAGATCCGGTTTCTCATTTTTATGATACTTTACATGCCCAAGATAAAGAGATATTACCTGCTTTCCAGAATCGTTAACAAAATACTGTGTGCATGACCTGTAGCCGTACCTCTCAAGAATTTTATATATGGAGTCACCAATAATTGAGTTTCTAATCCTACCGACATGTATTGGACCGGTTGGATTGGCACTTGTATGCTCTATTAAAACCTTGGACGTATCCTGAAATGTATTTGGAAAATATCCAAAGTCTTTAATGGAATTATATATTATACCAAGCATATTTTCAGGCCTTATAAAAAAATTTATGTAATTCCCCTGTAAATCTATTCTTTCGATAAAATCCTCAGAAAGATTTTCCTTTATTTTTTTTAATATAATTTTCGGGTCTTCCTTTAATTTGAATATTTTAAGTGTAAAATCACCATAATCCCTGCCAAGTTCAACATCGTTCTGTGATATATCTGGATATAATTCCCTTAACCTTTTTAGTATTATTTCCTTATAATCATCAAATATTAGCATGAGCACATAATATAATGAACGTAATTATATTTTTTTATAAAAAATAATTTAATTTTTTATCATTTAATCATTCTTTAGATTTTTCAGAAGATTTTCTGATACCTTTTTAAAAAACTCCATTAATTTTTCATTTTTTGATACTGCGGGAATTCCTGCATCGGAATCCTCAACTATTTCGGGCATCAATGGTATATTTCCAAGATATGGGATATTATATTCCTGTGCTATTTTTTCAGCCCCACCCTTCTTAAATATGTCAGTTTCGTAACCACAGTGTGGGCATATAAATCCACTCATATTTTCAACTATTCCAAGTATTGGTATGTTAACCTTCCTTGCGAAATTTATGGCCTTTTTTGCATCCAGTAACGCAACATCCTGTGGTGTAATCACTATTATTAT
>NZ_LKBG01000082.1 GCF_001402945.1 Acidiplasma aeolicum | reverse complement strand
ATTACAATACTGTAATTTAAAACATTCTCAATTAAATTTATAAAAAATTTATTTTTAATTTTCCGGATATTAAACTTAATTAAGATTTTTTTATGACTATATTTCAGTATTAAATCGTATATCAGCGCCAAGTTTTTTCAGGTCATTTAGGAATGAGGGGTAACTCTTATTTATGGCCTCGATATCGCCATATCTTGTTTTTGACCCTGCAATTATTCCGGCTATTATGGCACTCATTACCATTCTATGGTCACTGTAAATTAATGTGTCAGGATTCTTAATACCACCGGGGTGAATGAACATAAAATCATCTTTAATTTCAGCAATCCCGCCAAATTTTTCAACCATGTCCAGAATATTAAGATAACGGTTAGATTCCTTAATTTCCAGCCTCTGATAATTTTTAATGATAACCCCATTTTTTGAAAATATGCCTATTACAGATGCAACTGGTGCAAAATCAGGAGTTGCTGATACATCAACAACAACTGTTTTTATTTCATATGCCTTATTTATTTTTATATAATCATCAAAAATTTCTATGCATCCGGCTGCATCATTGAGTATTTTAATTATTCCACTATCAGGCTGCAGGCTGTTTTTTTTGAGATTTTTTATTAATATATTTCCTGTAAAGATGCCAAGAACCATAAAATATGACGCTGATGAGTAATCACCCTCTATATGAATGTCATTTTTTGATTTCAGATATCCATCTATGATAAATTTGTTATTCTCACGCTTAATATTAATACCAAAATCTTCCAGTGTTTTTACTGTTATATCCATATATTTTTCTGAAACCATGGAATCTATGCCAAAACATGCACTTTTAAAAAATGAGTAATAAAAAAGCATGGCGCTTGCAAACTGTGAACTTTTTGATGCATTTAAAGTGCAGTAAACATTACCTGAATTTGTTGCATCTATTTTATAAAACCCCTCACTGTTTTTATAAAAAATTGATCCAGTATTTTCAAGGCATGAAATAAGGTCTTCAACTGGTCTTTTGGCAAGGGCAGGTTTTCCAGATATCTCCGTGGTGCACTTCCTTCCTGCCAGCAATCCCAGTGAAAGCCTGTACGATGTTCCAGATTCACCAACATAGATTTTTTTTGGGCATTTAAAATCAGGAGTTATTTTTATATCCCGCTTTTGGTATTCAATATGGGCATTGCAGCTTTTTGCTATATCTATTGCAATAAGCTCATCATCACAGTATGATATATTCCTTAATGTTACTGGTTTTCCAGAAAATGCAGAGTAAAGGACATACCTCTGTGTAAAACTCTTTGATGATGGGGCCTCCACGATGCCACCAATTTCTCCAGGCTTCACTTCAATAATCATTGATATATTATATTAATTCCATCATTATTAATTCTGCTTTTGATTATATTATAATTCTGGTAACTAAATTTTGAGGCTGCATTATCACGATCCTCATTATCCTCATATATGGCAAATACAGCAGGACCCTTACCACTTATTCCGGAAAAAATTGCCCCAGATCCAAGAAAATAATTTATTATTTCAGGGTCATAGCCGAAAAGGGAGCCAAAAAGGTATCCATTAAGAACCATGGTTTCATAAACATATTTACTGTTTAAGAGCAATTCCAGTTTCTGTATATATTTTTTATATTTTTTAAAATCAATATCTTTCATATCATATGTACTTCTATGATAAAATTTGGGATATGCTATTATCACCGGTGTATTCTCTATTTTTATCCTTCTTATAAGTCTAAAATCAAAGTTATCTGTAACTGTTAATCCTCCATAATAACACATTGAAATATCATCAAGTGCACCGGTTATTGATGTTTTATTTTTAAGTGATATTTCGGCTGCCGATCTTAATAATTCATCCTCCTTTAAATATATACGATTTAGCCTTAATATTGCGTACAGTAATGATAATGTCATTGCACTGCTGCTTTTTAATCCCACTGACTGAGGTATCTGGCTCTTTATTTCAACAGAATATTTTTTATTTATACTGTATTTATTCCTGATTATCTCCAATGTTTCTAATATTTTTTGATCACCTATTTTATCTGAATCAGATTCTATTACAGTTGTGTACATTGGCAAATCCAGTGAAATTGCTGACCCAATACCATCCACAAATGCTGAAATTACAGAAAGCCCTCCATTGGTTTTAACAATCATTCAATAGAAATAATATTAAGTTACTTAATTATTTTTTCATTAAATAACAATTTAAATTCCTGATAGTCAATAGATAAATTATAAAGTTTTTTTAATGTTTCAAGACCTTGGCCAATGAATAAATCTACACCATTGACGGTGCTGCATCCCTTATTTTCAGCAAGGGCTAAGAATTTAGTTTTCTGTGGATTGTATATCATATCAATGGCTGTGGATTTATGCATAATCTTGGAT
>NZ_LKBG01000081.1 GCF_001402945.1 Acidiplasma aeolicum | reverse complement strand
TGCGTTAATCCGGCCTCCTCAAGTGTTGCCATAACAGCCTTTCTGTCCTTAAACTTTGATCCCTCTGGCACCTTTCCATCAAGTATTGCCTGAACAACTCCAGATGGCAGTGGCTCAACCTTGAAATAGAATCTGTTATGTTTGTTTGGTGATTTTCCCTCGAATGGCCCGCCAGTCTTATCAACGGTCTCCCTGTAAACAACAAGCGGTTCTGATGTTACCACATCGATCTTATAATCATTCTTTATCCTGTAAAGTGTAATTTCCAGATGAAGTTCACCCATACCTGATATTAAATGCTCACCTGTTTCCTGATTTATATCAACCTGTATTGATGGGTCTGCCTTTGAAACCGACCTCAAAACATCTATAAGTTTGGGAAGGTCTGCCGTATGCTTTGCCTCTATGGCCAGTGTTACAACCGGATCTGAATAATGGGACATTGGCTCAAAATCCTCCATGTCCGGTATTGAGGATACTGTGGAACCGGCAATCGCTCCCTTTAGACCTATTACCGCAGCTATGTTTCCTGCAGCGATCTCATCTACTGCTATTCTGTCTGGACCAACCATCATTGATAGCAGCTGAACCTTTGATTTGCCGGCACCGGTAACATAAAGCTCACTGCCCTTCCTAATTATGCCGCTAAAAACCCTTCCCACGGCAATTTCTCCAGCATGCGGGTCTATCAGGATCTTTGTAATCATCATGCTTACCGGCCCATTATCATCGCACTTAAGCATGGCCTTTCCAACCTCGGAGTCAAGGTCTCCATGCCATATCTGGGGTATTCTGTATTTTTGTGCCTCTGCCGGATTTGGCAGATTTTTGATTACCATATCAAGAACAACCTTATGCAGCGGTGCCTTTTTTGCGAGCTCTCTCTGCCTGCCACTGCTGACGAGATCTGTAATTTCCTTAAATGTTATCTTAAATATGCCCATGGCTGGCACAGACAGTGCCCAGTTATTATATGCAGAACCAAAGGCTACGGTTCCGGCCTGTACATTTACAAGCCATGAATTTTTAAACTCTTCTGGTGCATATTTTGATATAAGCTTATTTACATCGGAAATAACCTTAATGAATCTCTTCTGCATTTCCTCTGCATTTAACTTCAACTCATTTATTAACCTGTCAACCTTATTAATAAACAAAACAGGTTTAACCTTTTCCTTTAATGCCTGCCTCACAACTGTTTCTGTCTGGGGCATGACACCCTCAACTGAATCAACAACTATTACCGTGCCATCGACAGCCCTCATGGCCCTTGTAACGTCCCCACCAAAGTCCACATGACCTGGTGTGTCTATAAGATTAATTAAATATTCTTTCCCATCAACCTCATGCACCATTGATGCATTTGCGGCATTAATTGTTATTCCCCTTGCCTGTTCCTGCTCATCATAATCCAGAAGAAGCTGTTTACCTGCAAGTTCCTCACTCATCATTCCCGCGCCGGCTATAAGGTTATCACTAAGCGTGGTTTTACCATGATCTATATGAGCTGCTATATCTATATTCCTAATTCTTTCAGGATTTTCAATTAATTTCATTGCCTTTGCAATATTATCCTCTTTTCGACCCATAATAACACCTTATAAAAAACCATATTGTAAATTATTATTTAATACTATTTTCAAACAATAAAAATTAAAAAAATTAACTCTTTATCTGTATTTCTATTCTAACACCATCAGGTATAGATATTCTCATTAATTGCCTTAATGTTCTTTCGTCTGCGTCAACATCTATAAGCCTTTTATGAACCCTCATCTCCCAGCGGTCCCATGTGGGTGAGCCCTCACCATCAGGACTCTTTCTCACAGGTACCATGAGCCGTTTCGTTGGTAATGGTATTGGTCCATGTATTTCAACGCCGGTTCTTTTGGCAATTGTTTTAATTTCGTCGCAGACAACGTCAACTATTTTATTTTCAGTGCCACTAAGTGAAATACGTGCTTTATATGCCATTTATGATCACGCTGATGCTTTTTCAAGATCTATGCACTGACCTGCTGCAACTGTCATGCCCATATCCCTGATTGCGAACCTTCCGAGCTGTGGGAACTCGGATACCTTCTCAAGTACAAGTGGGCGGTCTGGAACGACTTTAACAACTGCTATATCTCCGGCCTTGATGAAATCTGGCTTGTCCTTTAATGTTGTACCATCCTTTGGATTTATTGTCCTGATGATTTCATCAATTCTGCATGCAACCTGTGCTGTATGGACATGGAATACAGGCTTGTATCCTGCGGCTATAACGCTTGGGTGCTGCAATACAACTATCTGGGCTGTAAATGATTTGACAACTGTTGGTGGGTTTGACTGTGGACCGCAGACGTCACCCCTCTTAAGGTCGTTCTTTGCAATACCCCTTACGTTGAAACCTATATTATCTCCTGGCTCAGCCTGCTGCATTGGTGTATGATGCATCTCTATTGACTTTACCT
>NZ_LKBG01000080.1 GCF_001402945.1 Acidiplasma aeolicum | reverse complement strand
ATAAGTGTGGTCGATGAATCAGGAAGCCTCATTGCCTTGGCATGAGGTAGCTCACAAATGTTATTAATCCGATAATAATACCCACACTAATGGCTAATATGAAAAACTCGTTTTTGTTATTTTCTTTTACATATATTATATTTTTATGATTTATTATCCTATTTTTTTCATAAAAATATGAATATACAATAAGGATAATTATAGCAAAAGATAAAAAGGTGGCAATTTTATAAATAATATTTACCGTAAAATTTGGTATATATAATAATGCTAATTGTATTATTTCGGCTATTAATAATAATATAATGCTTTTTTTTAAACTAGCTAGCTTTTTATTTATATTTATATCCACTTTACCACCCACATGCGCGTGCAAAGCTTGCTGAAAGTAATTTTATAATGTTACTTTTGATACAGGCATTTTGTTTTTTATTTATATACAATAAATATATTAAAATAAAAGTTATTGTTCCAAGGATATAAAAAATAACAATTATGTTATAATATTCTAATACAAACGAAATTATAGGAACAATTAATATATATGAAATAGCAGGCAAAAACAGTAATTTAAATTGCATGTTCTCAAGATTAATATAAGTGGATTTATCTATTTTATTCATATTTAATTCTATTTTATATTTACCGTTATTATAATATAATAAATATAATACAAATGCTATTATTCCCAATATGCCAAAATACTGATGCAGAAATAAAATTTCAACTAAACCGATTACAAACACCGTTGTCATCGGAATTGAAAATATCTTCCATTTTATTAAGTCATCCATATTACCACCCGTTACTTCCAAAGCTAAAAGCCATATCTGCAGTACTACCAATAGCTAAGCCAAATGCAAGAAGCCATAAACCCGCAGCACCACCAATATTGCCGGAACACAATAATCTCCACCAATTACGGCAATCCAAGAACCAACTAATATTAAAGTACTTAAAATACATCCCAGTTCCAGTCTATAGCTATACCTAAAGTTTTATTTATCTCCATATTACATTCCTTTTATATTTTTAATAATTACTTTTATTTAATTTTTTATTAGAGCTTCTAATAAATATTAATATTAAAACTATAAAAATTACACTATAGACTAACATTAAAGATTCTAATATAATCATAACTGTGTTTCTTGTTCTTATTGATACAATAAAATCTAAAAAACTTGCAATGAGCAGCATTATAAATGATGCCAGAAATAACTTTAACGCCTTTGGTTTTATTGCTGTTCCATCCTTTAATATGCTTTTTAACATAGCTTACCATCCTTCAAAACACGAATTGCCTATAAAATAAGCACCAATACCTAAGCCGAATAAAACACCTCCCATACCACCTAAAAACAATAGGCCTACAATAACAGGAGTGCCAACTCCAATAGTAGATATTTCAAATGCTGCTATTCCCATAAGCAACACCATTAATACAACTATTTCCGATAAGATTGTTAGAATACAATTCAACTCATTATCTATTGCTATACCTAAAGTTTTATTTATATTAATATTTTTAATATTATTATTTGTTGATTTTAACATATTATTCATTGCCAATGCTATATATGAATATTCTATTCCGAATTTATTTAATGTGTTATTATTTATATTCATATAATTCAATGATATTAATTCGATATTATTTATTAAGTTTTTTGTAGAAATGTAGAGTGGCAAATATTACAAAAATCAAAATAAACGTGAATAAAACTAACAGATATTTAAATACCATCTGATTTTTCATTATGCCATAAATTGATATTGTAATACCCAACACTGCTTCAATAAACATAAAAATTATTACTACGAATAGACTATATTTGTATATTTTATTTTTATTCATTATTTATCACCAAAATTAAAGCCATGAAGGAAACCACGGGTCCCCAAGAGGCCAATCGCAAGTATATCCCATACTTATCCAACCACCCATTACACCAATAACAGCAACAACTACAAAGAATACGGGCCAAGCCAATCCACCTGTAGCTACAACTAACGCTGTTGCTGAACCAATTAAATCTATAGCCGCAATGACCTCTAGCAATATACTTAAATCGCACATCCAACCCCAGTCTATTGCTATTCCAACTGTTTTGTTTATTTCCATATTTTTTATATTATTATTTGTTGATTTTAACATATTATTCATTGCCAATGCAATATATGAATATTCTATTCCGAATTTATTTAATGTATTGTTATTGGAATTCATATAAGTAAATGAAATTAATTCCATACTGTTTATTAAGTTTTTCATTTCATTATTATATGTTGATTTATAATCTAATGTAAATTCATTTCCCAATAATATTTTTGATGAATTTATTGGCACAATATTGGCATATAAATATGAAATATTTTCATTGTTGTTATTGTATATTATATTGCCTATTTCTACCTTATAATTTTTAAATGTATCTGTAAATGCTATTGTATATCTTATATTGGAATTATTGTAATACTGTAATTCCAATATAAGATATACAATAGC
>NZ_LKBG01000079.1 GCF_001402945.1 Acidiplasma aeolicum | reverse complement strand
TTTCTCGAGAAAATATACCATTTTTAGTTTATTATTATTTTTTATTACCATGGTTTTAAATTTGGGTGGATTTATTAATTTGTCATATACTATAGTATTATTCATAAGCACATTATAATTATTATGGTAATATCCAATATTATTGTCCTGAAAAATATCATATATAATTTTTAATTTTTCAGTGCTAATAAGGTCATCATCATCCAAAAAAACAATTATTTGACCAGATGCATATTTTTGGGCCAGATATGGGTAATAACCCTCAATGCCAGAGCTTATTATGCTTTTCATTTTATGTTTTGATATAAATTCATCAATTTTTTGATCATAAAAATTCTTGATTACTATAATTTCATATTTATCCTTATCAAGAGTCTGGTTAACTGCGCAGTTTATAGCATCCATTAAATATGTATTTCTATCATATGCGGTAACTATCAAGGATATAAATGGCCTAATATTCCCATCGCCATTGTAATAATATTTTACCTCATTATCCTGATATTTTAGCATATAAATCCTCCATTTTGCGCTTGAAAATGTCAAACGAATATTTTTTAGCCTCTATTCTTCCATTTTTAATTAATTCATCGGCATTTTTTATCGAATCTCTTATTCCCTGATATATTGAATTTACATCATTTGGATTTACAAATATGGCATTTGAATTTGTTACCTCCCTTAGAACCTTGATATCCGAGGCAATAACTGGAAGTCCCACTTTAAAAGCCTCAATAACTGGCAATCCCTGCCCCTCCTCAAGCGATGGAAAGAGTAATGCATCACACGCATTATAAATTTTATTTAGTGTTTGATCGTTTATATTTTTAAAATTAATTCTGCCGTTTGAGTTTCCAACACCTATAATTAAATAATCATCATTGAGTATTTTATTTAATTTCATTATAATTTCTCCATTTTTTCTTAAAACGTTATTTGATACATTAAGAATTAATATTTTATCTAATGGCAAATTTAACTCCTTTCTGATCTTATTTTTATCCTCATTAATATGATAAAAAGAATCTGCCACGGGATGATTTATAACATATATTTTGCCCTTATAGCCCCAGGTTATTAAAGATTCTTTAACATAATTTGTGTTTGTTGTTATGTAATTGGAATGCATTGCATATTTATTAAAAATATATTTTTCATATAATTTTCTAAGTTTTTCTTTTTTATAGTTATCGCTATTATAATATAAATTTGTGTTAAACTGCGAAAAAGGATTATCATGAACTGTAAATAAAATTTTATCACTATTATATAATATCACATCACGCTGTGACGTATAATGATATACTGTATTATCGTCCCTTAATGAATTTAAATATATGGCCAAATCTTTATGCGATATTGATGGCATTATGGTATTGAACATTCCATGTTTAAATTTGCCCGGAAAGTCATGGCCTGTATGTTCATAAGACCATCTCTCTCTGGAATCAACAACATTTACTATTTCTGTATTATCCAGTTTACTGAGCAATTCAGCATACCGGTACAGGGCTGTATAGGGCTGCCAGAAATTTATGATAATTTTTTTAATCATTTTAAGTCCATATCAAATATCTAACTATAAATTTTAAGCCTTCCTTAATTTATATTATGTTTATATAATCATACCATGACAATTTATAAATTCCTTAATTATTATGGATAAAATTCAGGAAATAAAATAATAAAATTAAAATTGTTTTTAAATATTACTAATAAATGATCTCCGTAATATTAACCGCTTATAATAGGCGTGAATATTTAAAATATGCCCTTGATTCATTAAAAATTCAGAGTGTCAAAAATTTTGAAATTGTTTTAATAACAAATTTTAATTTTAATCTGGAAGGATATAAAGACCTTAATATCAGGCAGATAATAATAAATGGGAGCATAGGCGAATTCATTTATCATGGGGTCATGGAATCCCATGGGGATATACTGGTATTTATGGATGATGATGATACATTTACTCAAAATAAGATGGAATACATAAATGATATTTTTAAAAATGAAAGTATTGGCTATTTTCACAATTATGCTTTTTTTATGAATTCAAAAAGAAGATTTTTTTTACCCCCGGATTTTAACTCATCATGTATATCCATTAGAAAAAATATATTAATTCCATACATGAAATATTTAAATGAATTAATAACCGGCCCAGACTCGTTTTTATATTTATGCGCCCTATCCTCAAAATATAAATCATTGAATAAAAGAGTTTATCTTACCTACTATAATGACCATAAAGATAGTGCATCAGACATAAAAAATGATAAAACGTGGTTATTAAAAGATTTAAATGCATTACAGTACATGAAATCCTTTTTTAATTCAGATAAATCCTTAAAATATTTAAATAAATTAATTTTAGGAATAAGGATTAAGCTTTACCTTTTTTATGGTGAAAAATTTGATAGAGGAGCCAGATCATCATTTTTCCAGTTTATTGAAATATGGCTTTATTTTTTTTATACATATGGTATACTGGATAAAAAATTAAAATTAATGCTTAAA
>NZ_LKBG01000078.1 GCF_001402945.1 Acidiplasma aeolicum | reverse complement strand
TAAGATTAATATAATTTTAATATAATTATTTAATAATTTAAAGTTTTTTGGTTTTGCCCATATTTCTTTATTCTGTATGGGCCCGACCGGATTTGATTAAAGTTTTAAGCTAATACTGTAATTTTAATCTTTAGATAGGAAAATTTTTAACTTACCGTATTATGTTATCAGTGAGGTTATTGAGATGACAAAGAAAATCAAATGCCCAAAGTGCGGAGAAATTTTCAATAAACCTACTTGGGGCTTGAAACCTATTGAGTACAAGGCCGGGATAAAAATGCCGGGCGGCCTTGTCGCTCTAGGCGCGATTATAACATGTCCCAAATGCGGTTTCGAAGGACCACTGAAGGAATTTGAACCTGTTGACGGGGAATGATTGTGAGTGGTGACGGACTTTGAATTGGCCGTAATTGGCATAGTGATAGGCGTCATTGGAACGATACTTGCTATTATTGGAATACTCATCCAACTTCCTCCTGATAAGCTTTAACTCTGCCTTATGGATGGAACCTTCGGAGATGTAGATCTAGTTAACAGCCAGCCCTTCCCATCTAGATTTTTCCATGTAGCAGTTAAAAATAATCATAAGAAAATGATCGCAAGGAATTGTTATGCTTATCTGATTAGCCTCAGAAATTCTCAGACCGGGGAAGAATTTGTCAAACAATCATCGGAATTAAAATGAAGAGGGTATCAAATACCTTTTGCGGATATTCTGCCCAAGACATATAGAAAATTTGAAGCTTTTTGGGTGGTAAAAAATAAACCTGACACCTTAATGTTGAACGCGTTCTTGGATTCCACTCAACTTATCCCTCGTATCCAAGGACAAATCAGACTAATCGCAGAATATTGGGTCGTATCTGAGAACTTCAAAACAGTGAAAGGCTAGTTTCAGATAAATTTAGATAAGGATTTGAACAAGGTTTCAATCAGTCAAGTTTGAATCCCGCACTAAGCGAAGCGTTATTGTATGTTCTTTGATATTTTCTTTAGCTCGTTATCGAGAATGTATTCCCTGCCGATTTTGCCGTTGAGCTCCACTTCCGCGCCTGCGAGGTCTATTGTGCTTGGAACTATGTCTAGGTTGTCTTTTCTTACGATTGTGCCTTCAAGCCCTACATTTATCATGACATCGTATATTGTTGATTTAAGCGAGGATTTGTCTATGCAAAAATAGGTTGTGAGATTGCCCTGAGGATCCATGATAAACTGCCTCCAGGGTGCGATATTAAGCCCTTTGATTCCGCTATGTCAAGTGATGTTGAGAAATAAGCCCTCAAAACGTATGGTATCATCTTTAATCCTGCCAGTTCTATTGCTTGTCTTATATCCCTTGTAACCAATGTTGTCCTTAAAAAATCATTTTTCCTGATGCATCTGGAATCAAATTGTAATAGTGGTGAATCATAGGTTAATTCCTCTCCGTTCTTCTTTCTTTCATCCAAATATTCCTTTATGTATGTTGCTCCTTCCCTGCCTATGAATGTAAAATACTGATGTCTTGCCTTGCTTAATTTTTGTTTAACAACAACCATAGCCGGTATCCTATCAAATGTTATATCATCTGATATGTGAAGTTCCTTTATATCTCCCAGCCTCAATCCATCTGTGCCCTCGTACGTGCCTAAGCTTTCAGGCCTCAACCCTGAAAATGCCATTAGGGATATTGATACCTTTGCCCTTGATGTTGCCTTTCTCAATATCCTTGATAGTTCTTCTTTATTAGGCACTCTTTCGTTAACGATTGTCGGTGTCTCGTTTTCCCATGATATGTTAACGGTTAACTGCAAGCCGATACCATTAAACTTCAGCCATGATAGGATTACCTTCTTGAATCTCGCTATGTATGATCCTGCCTTGCCCTCTTTTTCCAGCCTTCTTATAAAATCTATGAAGTTATCCTTGAATTCCTGTTCATTGCTCTTTGCATTTGCTAGAATTTCCTTTAGGTTTGTATTGTTAAGATAGCAATAATATCCTAATCCCCGCAAGTAAACTGTTGCAGTTATAACAGACCTAGCCCTTAAGTTCTCAAACCATCTTCTTACATCATCATCCAGAAGCAGTTCATTATACTTCGGTTGCATAGTCATAGATAAACATTGCTTCCATGCATAAAAGGTATTAGATTAATAAATTAAGTGGGCCCGACCGGATTTGAACCGGTGACCACCGCCTTGTAAGGGCGGTATCATAACCACTAGACTACGAGCCCTGCATACCTTAATCAGTTTTCCATATAAAATTTTAACGTTGTATTGATAAATATATCATATTATTTTATAAAATAATTTATAACATAAAGATATAAATACTGGTGGCAGGTAAAATAAAGTTAAGAGGAATAATTATGCTGGATGGCAATGTTCTCCCAGATGCAAGAATATACATACACATTAAGGGCTATTCAAGGGCCCATGTTACACATGTTGATATTGAATCAACAGAATTAAAAAAAATAATATTACCGCATCATAGTGACTATCCTGAAATTTCATGGGACTCAGAAAGTGTGGACATACCGGTTAAGGGCCATTTAATAACAATAATAGATAAAACCCTTGGTAATTTAATAAAGCTTAATGGAAATATATATGTTGGCGGAAAGGGCAAGGGAATATTTTTAGGATTTCATAAGGAACAGATAAAAAAACTGGAGGAATATGGTGCATCAATAGGAATTAAATCAAAAAAATTAAAAAAATTAGAATAAACCTTTTTTATACTTCTGGTCAACCTCAAATGCATCTATTTCCCATGTTGGTTTAAAAGATTTTGCTGTTTCCATTAAATGATCCAGTGAATCAACTGTCCATCTGCAAACTGCCTCGTTTTTCTTTTCAGCAAGGTACAATTCATTTAGTTTTAAACCTGCGGGGAGTTTTTTATCTTTTGCCATTTCCATAACTTTTGAGGCAAAACCCATTACATCATCCTTCTGCTCATCCTTCCATTTATGTATAACTACTACTTCTACCATAATTAAATATGTCACAGGCATATATAAAGTTTAATTAAAATTTTTTTAAATATATTTACCATAAGATAAACTAATTATATGATAATTAATTTGCATTTCATGGCCAGGGTGCTTAGCATTAAAGAACTTGAAAATGAATATAAAAATAATGACCTTGATGGAATCTATCTAATAAAAATAAACAATATGACATATACAGGACTTATAAGAAACATATCAAACGGAACAATATTTATGGATCTCCCATTAAAATTTTCAAGAAATGATAATCCCATGTATACCCCCACTGTTATAGAGCCTGAAGAATTTAGGGAGTGCAAGGAGGTGCCGCTGGAGGGGCATATAAGGGCAGTTACAAAAAAGGATGGGATAATTGAGGGTGATATAATGGAGGTTTATAATAATAGAATCATTATAAAGGCAGATGAAATTAAAACTGTTTATTATCAGGATTTATACGATGTTGAGTGATTATTTTTTTCATAATCTCCAGATTTTTTTAATTTTTTTTCATATTCTATTGCGGCCTCATATGTTTTGCTGGCGTTTTTCCAGTCCTTTTTAAAGATTTTTTTTACATCAGAAACCATAAAAAATTTTCTTGCCAGAATTCCAACCTCCCTGTTATGATTTAGGCTGGCCTTCGTAAAATTTTCCGAACCTATAAAAAATTCATTTCTGCCTATTATTAACTTGGCATGCATGTATAATTTTGATACAGGCATGTACCTGACCCTCACACCAGATTTTGAGAGCTTTTGAAGATTTTTAAGGTCTGTACTTGACACAGATGATGGTACTATAATGCTCAATTTTTTACCCTTCTCCCTGAACTCATTGAGAATTGCATCATCATCTCCTACCTCCTCACTTTCTATTAATATATGCCTCTCCCTTTTTAAGAAATTCAATATGGATTCCTGGGACCCGGGTGATATTATTAAATTCCTGCTTTTTATTCCTGCATCTGTGTTTTTCCAATCAGCCAGAAATAATTTTTTAAGGTCCCTGCTAATTTTTTTATTCTTTATTATGAGACCGTACTCACGGTTTTTTGTGAATGCTGCCTCGGTTAAATTTAACGTCCCTATGTTGCATTTACCCCTTGTCACCATGTACTTTGCATGATCGAAAACATTGGGCCTTTCAAACCTTGGCGGTGCTATTTTAACCTTTGCCCCGGTATCCTTCAGTATCTTTATTTCATCGTGTGTTCCATCATCACCATTTATTCCATATGGACGGCCATCAACAATTATTCTTACATCAACACTCCGGGAGACTGCATTTTTTATCTCGTTTATTATGATTTGATCATCAACAAGATAATAATTAATGTAAAGATATTTGGAACTTTTTTTAATGAAATCAAGTATTTTACTGTATTTATCCTCAGGCTCCACATATAATTTGTAGGACATGATAGGACAACAAAAAATTGTTATATTAATTTTTCTAATTTTTTATTTTATTTTTTATATTATTATATATATTTATCGTCCATGGAATAACCTCTGTAAAAAATGACGGGCCATGATGTGCAAAAAAATCCAGCCTTCCTGGGGTTATAAACACATTTCCATTTTTTACTGCACTGATATTATTCCATTTTCTTTTTAAAATAAGCCTTTCCATATCACTGTAATCAAATTCACGGTACATTTTATGCTCGTATATTATGACATCGGGATCAGCCCTGGCAACAAAATCAAAATCTGGAGTTATCCATTCCCTATCAAAATTGGCATAAATTGTGTCAAATCCCATAACATACAATGCATCGGTTATATAACTCATGGAACCGAAGGTCACCGGTCCACCAAGGTCCATTTCAAAATATGTTTTAAAAAATATATCAGTATTAATGTTTTTATACTGTTTTATAAGTTTTAATTCCAGATTCCTTGCCTCGACCTTTTTATTTACAACTATGCCAACCTTCGATATTAAATCCAGCAAGCCGGGAAGCGATGATGGAAGCTCAAATATATAAACAGGCATATCATCCTTAAGATTATTATAAAGAATCTCCTGATATCCGCCAATGGTAAGTATTATATCTGGGTTAAGCTCTTTTAAAATATCCTTTCGGGTTGTTGAGTAACTTGCCAGCTTTCTTTTATATCTTGCACCCTCTGGTCTTGAGCAGAAGGCTGAGTCAGCAACAATTTTATCGCCAAGCCCAAGGTTAAAGAGTATCTCTGTTACTGCCGGACTGAATGATACTATTCTTTCGAGCTTGTCTGGAACTGAAACTTCATTGCCGTTGAACATTTTTAAAATTCTCATGCAATTAATAACATGCTTATCCATTTATAAAATTTTGGAAATTGCATATAATTTTAAAATTTTTTATTAAACAAAATATGCCATTAAATAACATGATAAAAACGTTAACTTTTTTGGTCTTATCGATATCCCAATCTTAAAAATGGGGCTGACCGGATTTGAACCGGTGACCTCCCGGTTATCAGCCGGGTGCTCCAACCAAGCTAAGCTACAACCCCGATACACCCTAATCAGTCGAAATTTAATAAATATTTCTATGGTTTTGCCTCCAATTCTCTTAATGATTCAATATCACGGCATACCTCACATAGCTCTCCTGTGGTTGGTGATCCGCATTTTATGCATTTATTTAACTTCACTTCTGAAGTTTTAAAATAGTCTCTTAAAGGCTCCCGGGTTTCATCAAAAAATTTAATAATTGCATATTTGCTTCCGGGCGTTTCATTCTCAAGATCGTCTATTAATTTCCTGAAAATGTTTCTCTGGGCCATGGCATAGTATGGGCACCAGCTTGAGTCAAAGTCTATGCCTGCGAGAACCGCATAGAGCACGACCTCCTTCTCAGGTATTTTCCTCAGTGGCAGGATTCTTGGAACAAGGCCATCGCGCACATACTCATGCGGTGCCATTCTAATATATCTCTGAACATCACCCTTGACAACATTCATTATTATTGACTGTGCATAGTCATCCTGATTTATACCTAGTGCTACATAATCCGAATTATTATACATTGATATTTTATTCATTAAATTTCTTCTCATTGGGCCGCAGTGTGAGCACGATATTGTTTTTGGATCAATTTTCATTATCTCGTCCATTGTGTATCCAAAATTCTCCTTAAAGGATATTATTTCATGCTCTATGCCAAGTTCTTCTGAAAGCTTTTTTGCCTTTTCAAGGCCTGTGCTTCTGTATCCATTTATTCCCTCATCAACAGTAAACGCCTTTATATTCACATCCCTTCTATTTTTGTAAATCTTATTTAAAAGATATAATGTAACTGATGAATCCTTTCCGCCTGAAATACCGACGGAAATTGATATGTTCTTGTTTTTCCTTGCAGTCTGAGATCTAAGCTCCCTTTTAACACGCCTTTCAACAAAATCCATAAAATGTTTTTTGCATAAAAATGATCCGTTATATTTGACCTCGTAAACAGCCTTATTCCCGCAAATTGAGCACTGCATTTTATAATAATTATGATCTGTCTTAAAAATATATTTATTAAAAATTAATGTTATATATTTATATCCTTTTTTTATATCTTTTCATGGAATCAGTTGTTACAGCCGCAGGAAAGGGCACAAGGGCAAACCTGCCAAAAAATATGAGAAAGGAAATGCTTCCTGTTTATTCTGTAAGGGATAATAAAATAGTGCTAAGGCCGGTTATAGATGTAATAATAAATAAACTCTCAAATGCAGGCATAGATAAATTCTTTGTTATAATAGACAAAAATGATAATGGGACAAGGGATTATTTATTATCACTGGATTATAAAATAGAGTTAATTTATCAGGACAAACCAAAAGGGTACGGATACGCTGTATCACTTGCATCAGATTATGTTAATTCAAATTTTATTCTTAATGCAGGGGATGGCTTCATACTAAAAGATGATTATATTATTAAAATGATTAATTATTTTAAAATAAGAAAGAAAAGTGTAATCTCATTAATGAGGGTAAAGGACCCATCAAGATATGGTATAGCAAGTATTGCCGGAAAAAAGGTATTGAGTGTTGTTGAAAAGCCTGAAAAACCCGAAACAAATTATGCCCTTCCGGCTTTTTACATTTTTGAAAGGGGTATTTTTAATTACATGAAATATGATGAATTAACACCCGCAATCAATGATTTTATAAAAGCCGGCAACGATGTTTACTATTATTTGATAAGAAATTCTGACTGGGTGAGCATCGGTAGAAGCGAGAATTATTATAAAATACTAAAGAAAACGTATAATTATTCTGAAAATATTTTAAAAAAATAATTTTTTATTTATTCCATTTTGTTTTGGGCATTATTGAATCCTTTAATTTGATAAGCCTTTTTTTATTATTTTCGAGATCAGATAATATTACAGGAATTTCATCATCCAGTGACCTCTGCCTTCTATAGCCGATCTTCTTAAGATTTTCATTAGCCGGATTGTAATAATGGTCCTGACTCTCAATCCGCGGGTCATCAACATGTGAGATTTCTATATCGGTACCTGTTAATGATTTATAATTTTTGGCAACTGCGCCGGCGATGTAATTAAGGGAATAATACTCATCAAACTGGTTATAAACGCGGTACTCATTATGAGGTGGGTTATTCAATATTAGGTTAAGGCATGTGATACTATCCTCCAGGGATAAAAACGCCCTTTTCTGATTTCCCTGACCATAAACTGTTAATGGAATCCCAAGAATTGCCTGGGATGCAAATCTGTTCAATACAGTGCCATAAATTTCGTCTATATCGAACCTTGTATTTAGATTATACTTATTAATTTCACCGGTTCTGGTACCATAAACAACTCCCTGCATAACATCGCTTATATTTAATCCCCAGATTTTGTTAGCAAGCATTAGATTGTATGAATCGTGCACCTTTGACATGTGATACCACGACTGCCCCATCCTTGGGAATGGTAAATAATCAGACCTGCCATGGTATTCAATATTAAAAAACCCCTCCGGTATATCTATATTTGGCGTTCCATACTCACCCATGGAACCAAGCTTAACTATGTGTATATCCTTTTTTATATCCTTAACAGCATATATTATATTCATTGTACTCTTTATATTTTTTATCAATGTCTCATTTGCTGTATCCAGGGAAATCATTGAATACGGTGCGGATCTCTGCTCTCCAAGATGGACAATGGCATCGGGCATGGTATTTTTAATAAGATCATAAATAAATTTTGGATTGCTCACATCACCATAATAAAATTTTATTTTATTCCCTGTTTTTTTTATTCTTTCATTCATTGAATCGATTTTTATGGCAGAATCGGCATTAACCTTTCTTGACCTTTTCCGGGTATAGAAATTATCAGCACCATAAACCTCATGCCCCTGATCAATGAGCCTTAATGCAAGCGGGAAACCAATGTAGCCATCTATGCCCAGTATTAAAACCTTCATTGTTGATTATGTTTCATATCCTTATAATATTTTTTAAATAAGATATATTTAATATTTGGTATGAAATAACGGTATATGTCCATCGCCATAGATTTTCTTAAAGTCTTCATGCCATTGCTTGTTGTCATTGACCCCTTTGGAAATCTTGTAATTTTTGTTTCATTAACGTCATCATTTAACCGTGAGACAAGAAAATCAATATCAAAGGATGCAATTGTTTATGGTGGGCTGATAATATTAATATTTGCCATATTTGGTGATCTTATAATAGAATTCTTTGGCATCTCCATTGAGGCCCTTGAAATAGCCGGCGGATTAATCCTTCTTTTGATGGGAATTGAAATGGTGCGTGAGGGTGCAAAACCGGAATCATCAACAGGCGATGAAAAGAATATGGGCATTGTCCCCCTGGCAACACCATTACTTGCAGGGCCTGGAACCATTTCACTGGTAATTATACTTATGAAAGGCCCTTTTATCACAAAAGTATTAACAATTATATCTGTATTTCTGGTTCTTGCGCTTGTATATGTCTTTTTTGTTTATTCATCCAAAATTTTAAGCATACTTGGAGATAAGGTTATGACGGCAATCACAAGGATTTTTGGTCTGCTTTTATCAGGCTTTGCAATACAGTATTTCCTTGATGCCCTTATAGCATTAAATATAATAAAATAGATTAATATCCGGCATTCCCCTGTATAATTTCATGGGGCCTGTATTTGCTTTCTATTATTTTTACATCATCATCTGTTAATTTTATATCCAGTGCATTTATATCTGATTCGAGGTATTCTATTTTATTTGCACCTATAACAGGTATAAATCCCTTTTTTACTGTATATGCCAGGGCTATTTGTGCTGGTGTTGCCCCCCTTTCAGATGCTATTTCCATAACGCTATCAAGAACATTATAATCGCATTCCCTGAAATATCTCTGCTTCATTACCGGATATGTTTTTGTTCTAACTGTCTCAATGTTTTTGTTTTTTTGGTATTTTCCTGATAAAAATCCGGCTGCAATTGGGCTAAATGGAGAGTATGTAATATTTTTCTTCCTGCAGAATGGTATTACATCACGCTCATCCTCCCTGTAAACAGCATTGTAATGGTTCTGCACTATCTGAACACCAAAATTCTCTTTTAGGCCTGCAACGGTATTGAATTCTGCGAGCTGGTACCCAAGGGCATTGCTAAGGCCGCAATAATGGGCCAGGCCATTATGTATGAACTGCGATATTGTTTCAACAGTATCATTAACGTCCATTGTATCAAAGTATGCATGAAGAAAGTATATATCCACATAATCGGTATTGAGCCTTTTCAGGCTTTCCCTAATGGCTCGTGATAAATTTTTCCTGTTAAAACCGTAATAAAAATCTGACATTTTTCCGGCACCCTTTGTGGATATAACAAGATCATCCCTGTATCCACTTATGGCCTCTCCAATTATTTTTTCTGATTCGCCATATGAATATATATTTGCTGTATCTATAAAATTTATTCCATAATCTATAGCCTTTTTTATTATTTTTATGGATTCTTCCCTGCCAGCCATCCATTGGGAGGTTCCGAATGACATGCCCCCAAGGCATAATTTTGATATTTTTAAATCAGTTGACCCGAGAGTTGTGTATTCCATAAATATGAAGTTAATAATCAATTATTAATTTTTGTCATCTCATTATTTACCTATCAGAATTTTTAATTGAATTATGGTATTTACATCCTGTTCTGAGAAAACATTCTGAACATTGTGGTGTGCTTTTGCAGTAAGTTTTTGACAGTTCAACAATCATTGCATGAAGATTTTTTAGCATTGATATATCCTTTTTAAGATCATTTAATGCATAATTTTGTATCATATCAAATGTAAAATTTTGATTATAGTACCTTTTCAGGAATCTTTTTGTGTAGGCATCAACAACAAAAACCGGATAGTTAAGGGCATAAAGCATTATTGAATCCAGTGTCTCCTGACCAACGCCCTTTATATTCTTTAAAAAATTTGATATATTTTTTATATCCCTATTCTTCATATTATCCAGTGTGCCATATGAGTCAATAACTGCATCAGCAATATTTTTTAGATAAACCGCCTTCTGATTATAAAATCCTGAGGGCATTATGTATTTTTTTAATATTTCAGCATCCATATTTTTTATAGCATTTAAATTTAATAACCCATTATTTTTAAGATTAATAATGGATTTTTCCACATTTTTCCATGACGTATTCTGTGTTAATATGCATCCTATGACTGTTTCATCGTCTGAGGATGAGGGCCACCATTTTAAATCTCCATAATGATCGTAAAGAATTCTATAAAGTTCATTAAACATAAATAATAATTATAAATTTTTATTAAAATATTGGTTTTATACTTTATAGTATCATGTCCTCTATCTTTGTTGTTCTGTAATATCCATCGTATGTGTTTTCTATTTTTTCACCATTATATAATGTTGTATAGGCCTCATTTTTATATCTTGCTGCAACAATTCTGCCTATGGAATCTCCCTTCATTATTCCACCACCGGTTGTTCCGGAAACTATAACCATGTTAAGTGCATTAAATATATACGGCATGAAGTCTATTGTATTGTATGAATAATATCCGGCCCATGAGGATGTAATTTTAGAATTTTGAAATGCCGGGAAATATGCATCGAAAATTGGCTTAATATTATAGGAATAAAATTCTGGTTCAGGTTCGGGATGCTCTGTAAATGAAAAATCACGGTTTATATCATCTGCGAGGCTTGTCCAGAAGGCACCTGCAGAGGGATATGGCCTGGCATAAACCCCTGTTGGGAAAATGGTAAATGGAAACACGCCAGAATCATTAAAGATGTTTTTGTTTATTATTTCCCTTATTCCTGGGCTTGTAACCTGAAATATCATTCTTTTCTTTGGCCTTAAATGGCTGTCAATGCCCACAGGGTCAAGAAGTGCGGTGGTCCATACATCCGTGCATAAAATAAAGAAGTCACCGTATATTTTTTCCCTGTCTGTTTCTATGTACTTTATGGATGATTTCTGCCAGTTAAACGGCTCCCCTGGATAATCAAGGCTTACATCAGGCTCAAGCCCAAGCCTTTTAACATGTGTGTTAAACCTCACATCAACGCCCATTGATGTAATCTGATCATAAAAATATTTAGACAGCAGATCCGGCTCTATAATTCCTGCATTAGAGTCAAGAATGGCCGTTTTTATTGAGTCTATATTCATAATTTTCCTTGTTTCAGAATCTATATTAACATTAAATATGCTGCTTAAATCCTCGGTAATTATTCTGGAATTTGGGTATTTTGATACAAATTTTTCATCCTTTTCATGATCAAATAAAAATAAATATCCGCAGAATTTCATGCCAATATCTATTCCCTGCTTGTCCTGAAGGTTTTTATAGAATGCTATTGAGGCCTGCGCCATAATCTGGTTTTCCCTGAGGGAGAAAAAATCCCTGAATGCTGCTGCACTCTTTGCCGTGTTTCCCTGTGAATATGTTCCGGCCTTATCAACAACCAGAATCTTCGCATCAGGATTTCTTTTTTTAAGATGGTATGCAGAGCTTAGCCCGGTAATACCGGCACCAATTACAATTATATCATAATTCATAGTGAGTACAAAATAAAACTTTATATAAATTTATCCAGAAGAAGTTTGAATTAAAAAGATAAGCACTGTCTATTTTTATAATAAAAATTAATTTTTAAAAAATAATTCCAGAAAAACTTAATACAAAAAAGGCATATATTAACGTCCGGTTAAAAAGTATGGATGATCATGATTCCATATGACGACGCTGGACATATAGAATGCCCTGCCTTTTAATGGGCCTCAGATCCAGCATAAGGCGTGTCACCCTGCAATTAAAATCTGATCAGGGGCGGGCGTAGAATTCCCTGTGGGTCAGGAAATTATGAAATGTGATTAATTTCCGTTAAAACAGGGAAAAGTTTTGTATTTTTTAATCATTAATAAAATATCAATTTTTAAATTTAATTTCCAGCCTCAAGGGCCTGCTTATATGCATCAATAAGCTTATTAATATATTTCCCTGCTGCGCTTTTAATCATCCTGCCCCCCATGCTGGCTGCCGACCCAACAACATTGACATCGGCATTCCATTTTATGTGTGCCATTCCATCATTCTGCTTAAAATTAAAATCAACGGTAAAGTCAACAGATGCACCGGTTCCCTTTCCATGGCCCTCAAGCTTAAGATTCTCCTTTTTTTCATCATTTATTATTTTTAAATCCAGATCAAATTTTCCCTTTATAAATGATACACCAGCCTTTGCAGTTAACTTCATGTTATTCCCATCTATTTTTGTGTAGCTTATTAGATCTGGAACCAGCTTTGCTATGCGGTCCGGGTCTGAAACATAGTTATATGCATCCTCTGACCTTGCATTCACATCGAACTCCCCATCAAAATTTAACATAATAATTTATATAAGCATGGTTTATAAAATTTTCATTTATTTTTCATAAATATATATGTTTAAAAACATCCAAATTTTCATGGGTATTATAAACTTTAAAAAGAATTTATAATTTAATCCTGTCCAGAACCTTACCAACCGCATATGAGGATGATTCAACACTTTCCTTAAAGGGATAGAGTTCCCATTCATTCTCGCCATGTGCAAGAAGATTTCTTATGTTTAATGCAAGCCTGAATAACAGATCAGAATTCCTATCAGTAAATTTTTCAGACCAGTGGAGGAGTGAATTCTGTGAGCTTGGAAATGGCTGTCCATTGACAAGAACATCATAATGCCCAATTTTATTCAACCTTAAATATAATTTTATTTTCCTGTAATCCTGATCATATAATATTATTTTATCATATCCTGGCCTTTCAATAATGGCCTTTTTTCCAACCCATATGGAGTATGCACACCTTAAACCCATTTCAAGAAGAAGATACATGTCAAGTGTTGCAAGCTCATTAAATTTTCCCAGTGATATAAGTTCCAATGTATCATTTTTTAATTTTGTTAATTTTGGTGTAAGGTCATTCCTTTCAGTTCTTCTGCCCTCAATAAGCACCGGAAGGTTTGCCAGAAAAAATCCCAAAATTTTATCCCTTCCTGCATTTCTACCTATTTTGAATCTGAGTTTATTAAAGGTGATATAATCATCATGATAATCCATTGAATTAAGGATTCCGGTTAATACCAGACGATCATATCTCTTTGAATACTGAAAAAAATCAAATATGTTCTTTAAAATATAGTTTTTTGTTTCCAAATCCATGTACAATAATTATAAAAAAATATAAAATATATTTGTATATCAGCCTATTTTTGTTTTGCCAACCTGATTGAATTTTATAATTTCCCCATCGCTGTTGAGTGATATATATACAGTATAATGATATCCCTCAAAATTGAATTCGGTGGAAACATCCCATGTATTTCCATTGTTGACTATGCTGTTTATTGTGAACTCCTGTATGTTTTCACCATAAATATCCTTAATATTCTGCAGGCAGACATTTTTTACATCCTTTAGGTTTTGAATATCCATAATCTTTTATTATATTTCTGTATTAAAAGTTTGCAAGGAAAAAATTAATTTTTTTGATAAAAAATTATTTATCCCCAGACCCTGTGGATTCCCTTGTGCCGGATGCGTTCTTTACATTTAATAGTGTATTGTTTTCAAACATTTCTGTGACCTCCTCAACAGATATGCCCTTTGTTTCAGGCATAATAAAGAAGAATATAATTACGGCTATTACAGAAAGAACCCCGAAGACTGCCATTGTATATCCAAGGCCTATATGCAGGTTCATTGCAGGGAATATTTCTATTATGGCAAAATTTGATATCCAGTCAACAACAGCTATTAGGGATGCATATAAACCCCTGTACTGTGTTGGGAAATATTCTCCCTGAAGCAGCCAGCCGGTACCTCCCACGGCAAAGGCAAAGAAAATTATAAATCCCGCAAATCCTATTAAAAGGCCAACAGCAATATGATCCAGATATAGTACCGTACCAATAAAATCGAACAGTGCCATTCCGGAATAACCTAGCAGTGCAAGGGACCTTCTGCCATATGAATCAATAAGCTTAAATCCTATAAGGGTGGCCAGTACATTTATTACTGCCAGAATTGATGATGCCTCTATTCCAAATACTGCCTTTGAAAGGTATGATCCACCTGCAGATCCAAAGATATTTAATTTTGCTATAACAGTTGGGCCGTAATAGAATGGAACATTTATTCCTGTTATTTGCTGGAACATCATGAACAGGCCAACGACCACGAATGCCCTTTTTATTCCTGGTGTTGCCCTCATTTTAGTTTCCATGCTCTGGAGAACGCCATGGGTCTTTGTTAGCTGATCCTCTGTTGCGTTTATATTAAACCTTTTAAGGGCCGAAATTGCCTTATCGTATTTTTCATGAAGTATTAACCATCTTGGTGATTCTGGCATGTAGAATCTAAAAATAAGGCCTATAATAGATGGTATGGCAGCAACACCTAAAAGAATTCTCCAGTCAACGGCGTATGCAAGGCCTGGTGCAATGAAAAATACACCCATACCAACAAGATAGGCACCAAGTATTCCCCATGTAATCATCCACTGCTGCATTAATGAGAGATGGCCCCTGCGGCGCTTTGGTGCATATTCAACTATATAGGCAGTTGCTATTGCCGAATCAGCACCAACTGCAAGCCCTATGAAGGTTCTTGAAATAAGCAGCATTGCAAGGTTAACAGCAGCCGCAGAAAGAAGTGCACCAATTGTATAAATGGCGGCATCCGTAATAAGCAGGAATTTCCTGCCATATTTGTCGGTAAGTGCTGCTGCTATTAATGCTCCAACGGCGGCACCAAGTGATGCGCCTGCTATTAAGTATCCGTAAACAAATGGTGCAGTTGTGGCAAGGTGTTTGGCAAATGGTATAAATCCCAGATCTGTCCCTATATTGGATGTATCATAACCAAACAGGAACCCACCTATTGTTGCCAGCACAGTAACTGCCCAGTAGAATTTTGTTGTGATCTTACTGTTCATTTCATTTAAGATCGGATCACTATCAGGCAAATTTTGAGTTTCCATATGCTTTTAATTTTTTTCCTTATTTAAACGTTTATTTTATTCCCATTCAAAAATAAAATATAGTATAAATATCAAATCTTAATAAATATCCATTTATATACTTGATACAGTGATAATATATATCACTAGAAAAAAAGTTTAAATAAAAGTTTTATAATTTCCCGGCGTAAATTGTTCATTCAAATAAGCTTTGAAATGCCCAGATAATCCTCAGCTTTAAGTTTTATATCCACAGCATTAATATTTTCCTGAAGGTGTTCAATATTAATGGATTTTGGTATTGCCATAACATTATTATGGTATAAAAGCCATGCAAGGGCAATCTGTGCAGGTGTTGCAGCATATTTAATGGAAATTTCCTCCAAAAATTTTAATGTTTTTCTATCATTAAATAATAATCCTTTATTTAGTGGGCTGTATGCTATTATTGAAATATCATGGCGCATGCAGTAATCATAGGTCCCATCAAATTCAATTTCCTTAGATAAAACATTATATTTAAGCTGGTTTGTTGATATTGCATACCTTTTCATTGCATATGATGCCTCCTGGCATTCAGTGGCGTTAAAATTGGAAACACCAATAAGATCAATTTTTCCATCATCCTTTAATTTTTCCATTGCCGACATTGTTTCTTCTATATCTATGCTATGGTTTGGCCAATGAAGCTGATATAAATCTATATGATCTGTTTTAAGTCTTGCAAGGCTTTCATTGCATGCATTTATTACATCGTTGTAATGGAAATGATCAGGCCATATCTTTGTGGCAATAAAAATATCATCACGGTTGTAATCTTTAATTGCCTCTGCAACAATATCTTCAGTTTCATACATCTCCGCAGTGTCTATAAAATTTATTCCATGGTCTATTGCATATTTTATGGCATTTACCGCATCCTTTCTGTGGCCCTTCATTTTCCATGTACCAATGCCCAGGACAGATACCTGCTTTTTATATCCTGATAATTTTCGATATATCACAAAAAAACATAGAATTATAAAACATTAATTTTTTTAAATGGATAAAAATAATATTTATCCATCATGTCTGAAATCTGGATAAATCAGCATTCCGCCATCAACAGTCAATGTTATGCCTGTAACATATGATGCCATATCGCTTGCCAGATATAAAACAGCATTGGCCACATCATCGGCACTTCCGGCATACCCCATTGCTATCTTACCATTAAGGTCCTTAAGTGTTTCAGGATTCTGCCATACTGATTTGTTTATATTTGTTTTAATGGCGCCGGGTGCAATAGAGACTATTCTAATTCCCTTATCAGCATTTTCCTGTGCGGCTGTTTTTGTTAGCATGTCAAGGCCAGCCTTTGAGCTGCAATAGGCACTGTAACCTGACCATGGTATTACAACATGGTCCGATGTTATGTTAATGATCACACCACCATTATTTTTTTGCATTCTTTTTAATGCCTGCCTCATGCAGTAATATGGTCCAAGCAGATTAATATTTATAACCTTCTGCCAGCTGTTAATATCGTCATCTCCTATATTCTGCCTTACACCGTCAATGCCAGCAGAATTAACAAGGATGTCAAGCCTTCCAAAGGTTGAATCAACATCATTGAATAGTTTCTCGACGCTTTCAGGGCTTGAAACATCGGCATTAAATTCTTTTGCATTGCCACCATTTGATTTTATGGCATTAACAACGTCCAGTGCATTTTGGAGATTGCTTGAATAATGTACAGCCACAGACGCACCGGCATCTGCAAGTGCCATGGCTATGGATCTTCCTATGCCACCACTTGCCCCGGTTATCAGTGCAACCTTATTTGTAAGATTTATATTTTTCATATAAATAAGATATAGATTATAAACATATAATAATTT
>NZ_LKBG01000077.1 GCF_001402945.1 Acidiplasma aeolicum | reverse complement strand
TATGGAATATGGCAATATAAACATATCGGATATAGAGAAATTAATAGAACAGACAGTAAAGGAAAAAATAGAAGCACTTATGAAAATAGAACAGGATCAGTACTTAGAGGAGAATACTGGAATAAAGAATGGTTATTATAAGAGGAATCTAAAAACAAAGTATGGCGAGATCAAGGATTTATCAGTGCCAAGGAACAGGGATATTAAATTCCACAGTGCTATAATAGAATCAAATAAGTCAGTAAGCCTTGATGAATTAATAACATCAATGTATTCAAATGGTATATCAACAAGAAGAATATCAAATATATTAAGGGATATATTCAATAATAAGTATTCACCATCATCAGTATCAAGGATAACAGATTTGGCACTGGAGGAGGTAAATAAATTTGTTAATAGAAAACTTGATAATAGATACATGGCAGTAATGCTAGACGGATTATTCTTCTATTTAAGAAGGGAAACTGTTGATAAAGAACCTGTAATATTTGCTCTTGGAATAAAGGAATCCGGAGAATATGAAATATTAGGGTTCTATTTAACTATAAAGGAATCACATAATAATTATAAGGATGTATTAGAGGATATATATATAAAAGGGGATTAAAACAACCATTATTATTTATAGCAGATGGTATAAATAATTTGGATGAGGAAATAATGAATATATATCCTGGAAGTGATTTTCAATTATGCACCATACATTATATGAGGGGATTGAAATCCAAGGTAAAGGAAAGGGATTTAGAAATAATGGATGATGCAAATAAAATGTTTAAGTGCAATAATAAGGATGAGGCCATAGGTAAATTCAATGAGTTTAAGAATAAATGGGAGAATAGATATCCTAATATAATATATAATACTGAAATAAAGTTAGGTGAATTATTAAGATTCTATGATTATCCATCAAGAATAAGGAATTCATTAAAATCAGCAAATATTATAGAAATAATGAATGGGGAAATAAGAAGAAGGATAAAAACAGTATCATCATTCCCTGACGGAGACTCTGCAATGAAGATATTCTATTTAAAATCAATAGAATTCAATTCTAAGCATGCATTCAGGAAAATGAATGGATACTATAAATGCAATGATGAGATTAAAGAGATGTTCAATAAGAGGTACCCTTTATAAATACACAAATATGGTACACGATAGAAATTAATAAAATCATACAATTGAATAATAACTAAAAGTAAAAAATTATTCTAAAAAATCTAGTAATTTTTGAATAATGATACTATATGTTATCAAGTTTTTACTTTGCTTTTCTGATATTTCAATTCTTTTTAACTCAGAACAAATTAAAGCTTTAATATAATATTCTAGTTTTACACGATCATCATGATAAAAAATCAGACTGCCAAAATTTTTGAATTCCATTCCACACCCAGCTTCCGATGTTATTACAGGTATACCATTTGCCATAGCTTCTAATCTTGCTATTCCAAAAGATTCATTGATGGATGGAAGACAAAAGATAGATGCATGTAAATATTCTAACAATAACTGTTTTCCAAATAATGGACCACAGAATAATATTTTATTATTTAAAATATAACATTTATAATCATTGGTTAATTTTTTAAAATAATTCTCATCATCTATTGGACCTACTAAGTGTAATTGCCATCCCTTATATGATTTAGTAGCACCTACAAAGGCATCTATGAGTAATGACAAATTCTTTTCTGGATGGATTCTGCCAACAAATAAAATATAATTTTTCCTTAATTCATCTTGGTATTTTTTTATTTTATATTGTCTCGATGAAAAAGAGTTTGGTAATAACAACAATTTACTTTTATTAATAAATTTAATATCCCTTAATATTTGCAGTCCGCATGTATTTTCAATTATGATTCCACTCACATAGTATGACAGAAATACAATATATAATCTTTTTAAAATATTATTAATATTATTTGTTTTTTTAAAATCTGAACCATCAGAGTCTAGTTTTACTAAATATTTCGTTTTTAAATGATAAATTCTTGAAAACAATATAAGTGGTATAATTATCAAATTCAGATGAAAATATATAAATATATCTGGTTTATAATTGTGTAAAAAATTTTTTGTGAATCTATATACACGAAAAATGTCAAACCTTTTTTCCGATACTATGCCTGTTTCTATAATGTTAATCCCATCAGGCGGTTTTAAATTCAATTTTCCACAAATTAGATATGATTCAAATCCATGATTCTTCATCTCCATTGGAATCTCTATATATGGTCTGAAAGCTGCATCTTGTTTTAGGTTAACTAATGGAGCATAATATACAAATTTTTTTTTAGAATTGAAATTATTGGCAGGCATTTTATACTTAATTAGATACTTAATAAAAATATTTTTGCTTTCAATTTTGTAGTTTATAGTCTGATACCGTTTTATCCTAGACAGTATAAAGTTTTTAAAAAATTTAATATACTATAATATTATCCTCAAAAGTAGTGATATGCTTAAACTATTTATTGTTAATTTATTTTCAAAAAGGAAGATTTTCTATTATATTTTGACATTACTAATATTTTCTGTTTCAATATTAATATT
>NZ_LKBG01000076.1 GCF_001402945.1 Acidiplasma aeolicum | reverse complement strand
TAACTGTGCTGGGCTTGGTATATTCTTTCAATCCTATTAAGGTTCTATTTTAACCCAGCCATATAATTATTGGAACACTTTATAAAATTAACTTTCAATCCTATTAAGGTTCTATTTTAACTTTAGGGATACCAGTAGGGGATATACATCTGTTCCTTCCTTTCAATCCTATTAAGGTTCTATTTTAACTTTTTTAACAAAAAGTGGAACAGTGCTACATTTTTAATCTTTCAATCCTATTAAGGTTCTATTTTAACCTTATACTTCTCTTCTAACTCCGCCTCTTTTTTCATCTTTCAATCCTATTAAGGTTCTATTTTAACTTTTTACGGCAAATACGGGTAAAAACTATCCGTATTCTTTCAATCCTATTAAGGTTCTATTTTAACTTTTTTTTATCAATTAATACGGGTAAAAACTATCCGCTTTCAATCCTATTAAGGTTCTATTTTAACCAGTCATAGAACTTTCCGGTTCGGGGGGCATTTGACTTTCAATCCTATTAAGGTTCTATTTTAACTATGATTTTCTTATTGAAAATGAAGACTACAGGAAGCTTTCAATCCTATTAAGGTTCTATTTTAACATATAATAATAATAGGCATATATTCGGTGTTAGGAGCTTTCAATCCTATTAAGGTTCTATTTTAACTTTGAAATTATCGGATGGAATAATTGCAAATCTTCCTGCTTTCAATCCTATTAAGGTTCTATTTTAACCATACTTTGGTATATGATATCGAAAACCTGTTTTTTCTTTCAATCCTATTAAGGTTCTATTTTAACGGCCTCAATAGAGAAACAAATAAACGAATTAAAAATATCTTTCAATCCTATTAAGGTTCTATTTTAACCCTATGGAATATTTGTTAATGTTTTGACCTTCAACAAACTTTCAATCCTATTAAGGTTCTATTTTAACTATCAATTCTATATCTTTTTCATATTCCATTTTTTCTCTTTCAATCCTATTAAGGTTCTATTTTAACTAGAAGGGAAATTTTTCAGAGTTCTGTACAGCCCTTCCTTTCAATCCTATTAAGGTTCTATTTTAACAAGGAACAGATGTATATCCCCTACTGGTATCCCTAAACTTTCAATCCTATTAAGGTTCTATTTTAACTTTGGAGTTAGGGGGAATTCGCCATTTCCTGCAGTCTTTCAATCCTATTAAGGTTCTATTTTAACTTGAAAACGAAGACTACAGGAAGAATCATTGCCCGACTTTCAATCCTATTAAGGTTCTATTTTAACACGAATTTCCCGCAATAGCCGAGACAATCGAGACCATCTTTCAATCCTATTAAGGTTCTATTTTAACTGAATACAGACCCAGAAAAATTCGCAAAAATCATAACTTTCAATCCTATTAAGGTTCTATTTTAACTGGAAATACATCACAAAATCAACAAAATACGAAACCAGCTTTCAATCCTATTAAGGTTCTATTTTAACTGGACATACGAACAAATCCAAAAATACGAATATGCACTTTCAATCCTATTAAGGTTCTATTTTAACCCGAGTTTGGTCCCGCGTTATTTCCGTTCTGGATGTACTTTCAATCCTATTAAGGTTCTATTTTAACGATAAGGGTGTTGAATGAAGAAGACCGAAAATAAACTTTCAATCCTATTAAGGTTCTATTTTAACATATTTTGAAAAGCGATTTATTAGCGTTTTTCATAAGCTTTCAATCCTATTAAGGTTCTATTTTAACTTTAGTACCAAATCGACATATATTACATCACTATCTGCTTTCAATCCTATTAAGGTTCTATTTTAACTTCCATTAGATAATTCTTGCTCATTAGGGGAAATCCTTTCAATCCTATTAAGGTTCTATTTTAACTTTAAATGTATATAGGATAGAATGTGGTATATCCTAATAACCTTTCAATCCTATTAAGGTTCTATTTTAACGGTTGTGTGGATAATATTCGATAAATGTCAGCATAAACCTTTCAATCCTATTAAGGTTCTATTTTAACTGATAATATCAGACTCATTCGGCAAAGACGCAAGCAACTTTCAATCCTATTAAGGTTCTATTTTAACTTTCGTGCGCCCATGCACGGAAAGTATCTTGTGGAATCTTTCAATCCTATTAAGGTTCTATTTTAACAATGAAGATTGCTTTGTTATATGCACGTTCGCATACACTTTCAATCCTATTAAGGTTCTATTTTAACTCTGCTCGCCGTAAAACCAATTTCCCCCAGATAGGGCTTTCAATCCTATTAAGGTTCTATTTTAACTTGATAAAAAAAAATAAAAAGTAGTTAAATAGGTCTACACTTTCAATCCTATTAAGGTTCTATTTTAACTAAACTTTACTACTTTTGAATACTTTCGAGCAAGAACTTTCAATCCTATTAAGGTTCTATTTTAACTATATTATATGATATATTATATCATAAAAATATGATATACTTTCAATCCTATTAAGGTTCTATTTTAACTAAATAACTCTGGATAATGTCTTATTATGATTACATCGCTTTCAATCCTATTAAGGTTCTATTTTAACCTGATGAGGAAACAAGTGCATGACCTATTTCAGATCCCTTTCAATCCTATTAAGGTTCTATTTTAACCATCTACCCGATATTTTAGTATATGCCCACAACTCCTTTCAATCCTATTAAGGTTCTATTTTAACTGGACACAATTGTATGTTTGATCTA
>NZ_LKBG01000075.1 GCF_001402945.1 Acidiplasma aeolicum | reverse complement strand
TCAAGGTGTTCAGCAAGTGATGTTGATGCAACTATATTTTCAATTGTAATTTTCTTTACTTTTTCCATATTTAACTTGATTTTTTGGTAAGTATTCAATACCAAATCCCGCCTTTTCGTTTAGCTCAAAGTAACCATTTTTTGGAAAAGGAATCCCGGAAATGTTCTGTTCCATCCATTCCCTGTATTTTGTGAGAAATTCCGCCATAGGTGTGATGCTTTCAGGTTCAGAAGCAATAAAGTGAAGATTGTAAACATTTCCTGTATGGGGTATAACTACTGCACCATATGCCTCTGCCAATGCAGCGATTTTTTTCATTGCAGTAATTCCACCTGCCCAAACAGTATCGCATTGTATAATCCTTATACCCGCATCTAGAAGGTGTTTTACATCATATATATAATAATGATGTTCTCCTTCTGATATTGGTATATCAGTTTTCTTTGATAATAATTTCATTGATTCAAAATCATCTGGGAGAAACGGTTCCTCCATCCACGCTATTTCATATTTTTCTAGAGATTGTGCCATTTTTAATGCAAAATTATAATTCCACGACATCCAGGAATCACAAGCTAATGAAACATTATAGCCAACAGCATCTCTAATAATTTTAACTAACTCAATATTTTTTTCAACACCATCTATTTTGGATGGGCCATACAGAAACCTCATTTTCATGGTTTTATACCCCTCATTTACATAAGATATGGCCTCATCCTGCAGATTTTTTACATCTGTTGGATGAAGATGGCTGGCGTATGCCACAATTTTTTTTCTTGTCTTTCCGCCAATAAGTCTGTACACAGGAATGCCAAGAGATTTTGCATATATATCGTACATTAACAAGTTAATTGCACTTATTGCATGCATTGCAATACCTCCGCGTCCAACCGGCAGTGTGTATCTGTACATGTAATCCCATGCCATGGAAATATCCTCAAGATCAAGCCCAATAATTTTGGATTCTATCGCCTTAATGAAATCTGCAACGATCTCTGTAGTATTGTAATATGAAATTATATCTCCAGATTTCATTTCAAGTGTATATATTTTATTTATCATAGCAGCATCTGTCGGGGATTCATCACCAATGAAATCTATGTAATAATCTGTAGGTTTTACATATGGGAACAGAGGTTGCTTAACTTCCATTATATTTATAACTCTCAATGATTCTATTTTCATATTCTATAAATATCTGGGTTTTTATTAAAATATTATCCGGAAATTTCCGAAGTTGCTAATAAACTCTGTATATCGTATTTAATTCAAGATAAACACATATCCGGAATATTCCAAAATCGGAATAATTTTTATAGTCAGTAGTATTTTATAATAATATCAGCATTGATTTATATAACAAGTATAAGAAAAACTTATATATAAATAACAATTAAATAAATTATGAATACCCATTCATTATCGGAAGAAAACATTATAAGGGTAAATTTTAAAATGAATCATGAAAATTGCTGGACCAATATAACTGAAAATATGCCTGTAAAGGTACATACTCTAGCACATAATGTGTACCGTGATAGAGGATATATTTTTGGCTCTATTGAGGTAAAAGCACCCACAGCTAATATTATACATGAATTTTTACACAAATTTAAAAATTCAAATGCAATTAAGGAAATATACAATATTTTACCTATAAATGTTAATAAAAAAATATACCAGATATTCTTTAAGGAAAAGTATGATGGGATGATAAGTTCAATACTTTATGAGAATGGTGTAATATATCAAAATGATTACATTGAGAACAATGTTGAGACTGTTAATGCCTTAATTAGAAATCAGTCTGCAAAGGATTTAAAAAGTGAACTTTCAAAAATTGGGGAAATTAAAAAATTTACGCTTTCTGAAATTAATTACCATGAATACTACAGTGATTTTTTTGAACTTACTGAACAGGAAAGAACCATAATATATACAGCATTTATGAATGGTTATTATAGTATGCCTAGAAGGCTCTATCTTAAAGATCTTGAAAAAATGACAGGCATCTCAAAATCAGCACTAGAGGAATATATAAGGAAGGGAACAGAAAAAATTATACATAACTGGATTAATAGTAATATACCTATATTATACTCAAAAGATAGGTGATTTCAATGCGTTTTGACAATAAAAATGCCGTTATTACTGGTGGAAATAAAGGAATAGGAAATGCAATAGCCAAAGGTCTTGCAAGGGAAGGGGCGAATATTATATTTACATATGCACATGATGTAAACGCCGCAGTAGAAGCTGAAGGATATATGAAAAATCTTGGCGTTAAAGCATATGGTTATAAAATAGATCAGAGAAAAATTAATGAAATTCCAGCATTTATAAATTTTGTTAAGAAAACTTTTGACCATGTTGACATACTTGTTAACAATGCAGGTATATGCCCATTTAAAAATTATTTTGATATAGATGTAGGCCTTTTTAATGATGTCTGGACTTTAAATGTGGAAAGTCATTTTTTCATAACACAAAAAATATCTCAGTTAATGATACAAAATCATATCAAGGGTAGAATATTATTTATAAGTTCAATAAGTGCAATAGTTGGTGGAGAATACCAAGCTCACTATACAACGACAAAGTCGGGTATTAATGGAATGATGCATTCACTTGCAATAATCCTTGGTAAGTATGGAATTTTGGTAAATTCACTTGAACCTGGAACTATTTTAACCGATATTAATGCAGATGATCTTTCAGATCCTGAGAAAAGAAGATACATGGAAAAAAGGATACCACTTGGCAGGTTGGGTAGTCCAGAGGATATGGTTGGTCCAGCATTATTCCTTTTATCAGACGAAAATACTTATGTTAATGGTGCAGAGCTCCTAGCAGATGGGGGAATGTTAGTTAATTTACAGTAAATTTAATTAAATTTTTTTAGAATAAAA
>NZ_LKBG01000074.1 GCF_001402945.1 Acidiplasma aeolicum | reverse complement strand
TTTATAATACAGATTATCTATAACGGGTTAAAATAGAACCTTAATAGGATTGAAAGAATGATCATGTTCTTATTGTTGGGTCTTCTGGTTCGGGTTAAAATAGAACCTTAATAGGATTGAAAGATTCTTATAGCCTGGCAAATACACCTCTGTGAAATCTAGTTAAAATAGAACCTTAATAGGATTGAAAGCGTGTATTTTCTTGCCGCTTTCCGATGTAGATATGTAGTTAAAATAGAACCTTAATAGGATTGAAAGAATTGTGTTAAGGGTGTTAAGATTGTTAATAACGAGTTAAAATAGAACCTTAATAGGATTGAAAGTTCGGTATCTTTTGACCATCCCTTTTTGTATATTCATGTTAAAATAGAACCTTAATAGGATTGAAAGTCAACAATAGAACCAGAACGACTGACATGATGAAATTGTTAAAATAGAACCTTAATAGGATTGAAAGTGATATAAATATAATAGGAATATGATAAGAATATAGTTAAAATAGAACCTTAATAGGATTGAAAGCATGCATACCCTGTTGCTTCTATAATCATTTCAAGGCCTGGTTAAAATAGAACCTTAATAGGATTGAAAGATGGTCAAATACGAATTCCGATTTGTTGCCGCAAAATGGTTAAAATAGAACCTTAATAGGATTGAAAGTGGTAAGAATGGCTATAAAAGAGTACAGAAAAAAAGTGTTAAAATAGAACCTTAATAGGATTGAAAGCCTGAAGTTATTTCCAATCCGTTCTCATATATCTTGTTAAAATAGAACCTTAATAGGATTGAAAGAAATGAAAAAACAGAATAGAGTGACAATAACATTATCTGGTTAAAATAGAACCTTAATAGGATTGAAAGAGTCATGAAATGATGCATAGCCTTTGCGCCTATAATAGTTAAAATAGAACCTTAATAGGATTGAAAGAAAAATAAAAATTAAGAAAAAAAAATATTAATAATCGTTAAAATAGAACCTTAATAGGATTGAAAGTTGCATGGGCCGCCAATACCTACACTGTTGATATGATAGTTAAAATAGAACCTTAATAGGATTGAAAGGATATTAAATAGTGATTTTAAAAAAGTAATGTCTCAAGTTAAAATAGAACCTTAATAGGATTGAAAGTATCAAACGGAATATATAATGTATATCATATCAACAGTTAAAATAGAACCTTAATAGGATTGAAAGTTTTATACGTCTGTTATATGGAGTATTTTCTTGATGGGTTAAAATAGAACCTTAATAGGATTGAAAGGATTATAAAAAAATTAAATATGTAAGACTATTAACAGTTAAAATAGAACCTTAATAGGATTGAAAGCTTGTAGGGAATTCCTTTACGCTTTCTATTTTCAGTTAAAATAGAACCTTAATAGGATTGAAAGGAACTTAATTCTTTGCTAAAGGAGACTAAATTTAAAGTTAAAATAGAACCTTAATAGGATTGAAAGAAAAAATGCTGGAACAGCTGGAACAGTTTTAGAGACGTTAAAATAGAACCTTAATAGGATTGAAAGTGTATTCCTTCTCTAAGGGGTCATAGAGAACTCTGAGTTAAAATAGAACCTTAATAGGATTGAAAGTTTGAATGGTTTAATTCCGTTTGGTGCTATGAATAAGGTTAAAATAGAACCTTAATAGGATTGAAAGAAAAAATACTGGAACAGCTGGAACAGTTTTAGAGATAGTTAAAATAGAACCTTAATAGGATTGAAAGATGATTATTATTTATGACTAATTTAAAAAAGATTTAAGGTTAAAATAGAACCTTAATAGGATTGAAAGATCTAACTCCTGGCATGTTGAATAATTTTGGTTATAGTTAAAATAGAACCTTAATAGGATTGAAAGTATATACAACTTAACAATACTATATTAAGTATGCAGTTAAAATAGAACCTTAATAGGATTGAAAGTGTATACACTTTTCCATCTTCTGTTGACAACACTTCGGTTAAAATAGAACCTTAATAGGATTGAAAGCTTGCTTCTCTTCAACATAATTTGCTTCGCCTTCGTATGGTTAAAATAGAACCTTAATAGGATTGAAAGATTTATATGCCTTATTATAGTTATAGCCAGGTTATTCAGTTAAAATAGAACCTTAATAGGATTGAAAGATATCTTGTCTATCCCTTTTGTTTGCCTTGCTTTGTGTTAAAATAGAACCTTAATAGGATTGAAAGTTCCAATTGCTGAAGCATCAGGCTAAACGGTATTGTATAGTTAAAATAGAACCTTAATAGGATTGAAAGTAGGAGACCAAGAAAACGGGTTTTCATCGAATTCAGTTAAAATAGAACCTTAATAGGATTGAAAGAGGTATTCAGCCCATGCGTTGACGAAAAAACCGGTAGTTAAAATAGAACCTTAATAGGATTGAAAGTTTGCACTTATTTAATGTTTTTTTAAGTATTATTAAGTTAAAATAGAACCTTAATAGGATTGAAAGTTTCCCGTAAAAAAAATTAAAAAAAAAAATTAAAAGTTAAAATAGAACCTTAATAGGATTGAAAGTTAACTTATATCCAATATCGGATAAATGCCTTAAATTGTTAAAATAGAACCTTAATAGGATTGAAAGCATTAAACGATGTTTCTGCAACGATGGCTAGGTCATTGTTAAAATAGAACCTTAATAGGATTGAAAGGCGGATTTTCTTATTGAGAATGAAGACTACAGGAAGGTTAAAATAGAACCTTAATAGGATTGAAAGGGCATGAGCGTAACGTGGTATTGGGCGACTATCCAAGTTAAAATAGAACCTTAATAGGATTGAAAGATAAGCTTCTCCTTATCTTGTAGCGAGATAATTAAAGTTAAAATAGAACCTTAATAGGATTGAAAGCCAATTGCCTTCTCTTTTATCTCCTCTGGTATCCCTTGTTAAAATAGAACCTTAATAG
>NZ_LKBG01000073.1 GCF_001402945.1 Acidiplasma aeolicum | reverse complement strand
TGACAACCTCCTTGTCTGTTTTATGATCGCTAACCAGAGTTTTTGTTTTTGTTGAATACTCGCCATGCAGGTTTTCAGTGTTTATAATTGGAATACCACTGGAAAGTGTAACACCATGCGGAGTTAATATAATCAATGAATCTGAATTATCATCCTCTGTTATTTCTTTTATTTTATTATGAAGCTCGGCACTCTCATCATTGGGCATGTCAATTATTTCATCGCCGTGTGGTATGACATAAAGTCTTTCGAGAACCATAAATTTGCATGGCTAAATCACTTATAAAGATAATCATGCAGTTTAAAAGTACTATTTAACTAAACAAATAAATAATATACTAATAAATAATATACAATGATATGTTTTCAGATTCTCCTGAGGAGGTCAATAAATCGTTTAAGTATCTTATTATTTCCATGGCTACCAGGAGCTCGGCATTAATATTTGTGACCCTGGCACTGCCGCTTTATCTCCATTTTTTGGATTTCTCGGCTGTGTTTATTGGCCTCCTTTACATTCCAATTACATTATTTAATGTATTTTTAACATTAATACTTGGCAGGCTTGGGGATAAAATTGGTTATTCAAGAATACTGTTTTTGGGTGAGGTATTTCCGGTTGCCGGCATGCTATTAATGGCAGTGTCAGCAAACATCTATTTTATTGCCACCGGTGCAATCATAGCCGGGATAACAGGCGGCGCCGGGGGCATGCGCGGTGCATTTTCACCGGGAATGACAGCGTTTGTTGCAAATAATTATGGTGCTGAAAATGACAGGGTAGGAAAACTTTCACTTCTGCTGGCCACGGCATCTGCCTTTTCAATATTTGGTGGTTTATTTTTAGGTTCCTATGCGTTTATAAAAAATATAACAGGAACCATAATGTTTTACCGCATATTCTTTTTTATTTCATTTATCCTTGTGTTTATATCATTGATATCACTATCCAGATTAAAAGAATATAGAAGGCCTAAAAAAACAACAAGGGTTATGAAGAAACAGAGCCTTAGATATTTAATAAGAATTATGCTGCCAAACAGCATCAATGCTGCGGCCATAGGGATTTCAATGCCGCTGCTACCGCTTCTGTTTGAACTCAAATACCACGTAGATCCAAGCATTATAGGTTATCTTTATACATTCGCATATGTTGTAACCGCTCTTGGTTCATATATATCAGGAAAATACATTAATGGAATGTTCGATTCATTAAAAATAGCATCAATAGCACACATACTTCAGGGGGCACTTTTCATAATTATAGCATTTACACCCTTATTCTTCCTTGCAGGTGTAATTTACATTTTTAGAATGGGCATTGCCGGCGTTGGGTCTCCAATGAGGGGGGCAATAAATGTAAGAGGAATAGACCGTGAGGATTACGGGACATCAACCGCCATACAGGGGATTTCAGGCAGGGCATCACAGCTTACAAGCGGTGCGTCAGGATATCTTATGGATTTGAATTTTGCATTTCCACTTTTAATCGGCGGTTCATTGCAGGCACTTGGCGGGGTGCTTTATTACACATTAATAAAATCATGGAATCCGGGTAAGCATGATCAGGCCGGGAAGGCGAAGGCATGATATGGATAAAATAGATAAAAGGGTGTGGTACCTTGGATTTACACGCCTGATACGGGCATCTGGCAGGGTCTCAACATTTATTTTTCTGCCACTTATATTTGTATTCATATATCATATATCATTTCTGGTAACAGGACTTGTTCTTGGCATTGCAATATTAATTATGTCGGTGGTACAGTATTATTCAGGGATACTTACAGACCGTATTGGCAGGAGAATTTTTCTTATATTAATACCGGTGCCTGCGGGTTTATTATACATTGCCATGTATTTTACCGTGCTCTACAGGATGCCTGCATTGCTTCTTATTTTACTATTTTATTTTACAATAATCATCAATGCATTGCAGTATCCCGCAATACAGGCCTCAATTGCGGATGTAACATCTCTGGGCCAGAGGCTTTCAGGTTACACTGTTATAAGGGTTCTGGCAAATGCAGGTGCGGCCATAGGACCAATACTTGGGGCCATTCTTTCTGTATATGGATTCCAGTACATATTCCTTCTTGCTGGAATCAGCACTTTTATTGAAATTATTATACTTTATTTCAATGTAAGGGAAACATACTTCCCGTCAAAATCACAGTACCTAACAAAATTAGATATAAAGCTTGCATATAAGGATAGATTTTTCATAATCTTCACTGTAATAGGAATAATCATGGCATTTGTTTTAAGGCAGAGTGGTGCATCGCTAACACTCTACGCATTTGACTTTGAGCGTCTGCCAATACTATATCTTGCCTATATTTATTCACTAAATGGAATACTTGTTGTAACGCTGCAGTATCCTGTATTTAAAATTATGAACAAATCATCCAATCCGGTGCTTTTTAGGTCCATAGGCATGGTTTTTTACTTCTCAGGATTTATTGTTCTAATGTTTTCAAAGGACATAACATATTTTCTTATCTCCATGGGTATAATGACAATAGGAGAGGACTTTGTTGCACCCACCACACAGACAATAATTACATCCATAGCCCCACAGAACATGAAGGGAACCTATATAGGCATTTATAATCTATTCATAAGCTTTGGGTCATTTTCAGGGGCAGTTATTGGCCTTTATCTGCTATCATACTATGAAAACAGGACCGCGTTATTCTGGTTCATAATCGCCATGGGCAGCCTTATGGTGGGCATGCTCTATTTCATTATAAACGGCTCATTTTTAAGAAGGATGAATGCTGATGCACATATAAAAATCCATGAAAGGACTGCTGCAAAATAAAATATTATCCTGACCTGAGAAAATCCTAAATAAATGGCATAAATAAGATATTAAAAAATTTTTATTCAATAAATAGTAAATATTATCAATATTATATGTCCTATATTTAAGCATAGC
>NZ_LKBG01000072.1 GCF_001402945.1 Acidiplasma aeolicum | reverse complement strand
GATGGTAGTATGCTTAATATGGCCTTTATAGGATTAATGCCAAGAAGTGCACCAAAAATTGCATCTGTTGGTGGCAGTTTGGAAAATACTGAGGCAAGCTGTGGTGCTCCAGCATTAGTAACCGCTGAAGATAATGCACCTGGAAGTTTTGATGAAAGGCTTAAAATCAATATTGTAAAGAAAATGCCCATACTGGCGGTTGTCCCAACATTTCTTAATGTTGTGAGCATGCCAGATGCTGAACCCCTGCTTTCAGGCGGTACTGATGACATGACCGCTGATGTATTTGGGGCGGTAAACATGCCCATGCCTGCACCGAATATAAACAATAATATTCCCATTTCTATATATATGAAATTATATGGCAGTAATGAAAGAAGGATTAATGCAAATGCTGATATCAAAAGACCAAGGGTTGCTATGCCCTTTGATCCGTGTTTGTCTGATAATTTTCCTGAAAGCGGTCCAAATATACCCATGGCAACCGTCATTGGGAGCATGAATATTCCGGCCCAGAAAGGAGCACTGGCATATGAATAACCGTGGTCTGGAAGCCATATTCCCTGGAATAATATTATTATCATAAACATTAAGCCCATCATACCCATGCCTGAGATCATACCTGAAAAACTGCCTGCTGAAAATGCCCTGATTTTAAATAATTCAAGGCGGAACATTGGCTGCTTGACCTTTCTTTCAACAAACGGGAATGCTATTAAAAGTATTATTCCAATAATTATGGCTGTAATAACCCATGGGTCTGCCCAGCCTGTTGCACTGCTCTTATATGGAACCAGACCGTATGTAATGCCTATTAAAAGTATTATAAGACCTGCACCAAAAAGTAGATTTCCCGGAATGTCAAGCTTCTGCTTAAGTTTAGGTGATGTTTCCTTCAGTTTTAGATATGACCATACCGTGCCAAGGAGGCCAACGGGAACACTAACAAGAAATACATATCTCCAGTTAATTGCAGATAAAATACCGCCAGCAACTATACCTATACTCATTCCTGCTGTTCCTGCTATGGCATTTATACCCAGCGCAGTACCACGTTCTTCCTTGGGAAAATTATCAGTGATAATTGCATAGCTGTTTGCCATTAAAAATGATCCACCAACTGCCTGAACTATTCTAAATATAATTAATTCAAGAGCACCAGTATCACCCTTACCTGGGGTAAAATATAGCAGCACTGAACCAAGTGTGAATATTGCAAAACCAAGATTAAATAATCTTACACGGCCAAAAATATCAGAAAGACGGCCTATGGTAACCAGAAGAACAGCAGTTACTATCATATATCCCATAAGTATCCAGAGCAGGTAGGCAAAAGCACCTGATTGAAATGGATTTAAATCAATGCCCCTAAAAATTGGTGGTAGGGCTATAATAAGTATGCTGGCATTAATTGTGGCCATTAAAACACCTATTGTTGTATTTGACAATGCCACCCATTTTTCCTGAACCATAAAATCATAATTTATTTTGATTATATAAATATTTTGTAAATAAATATTTATTGGTAAACATTTTCCATATAGAAACATTTATGCTTGAAAGTTATCAATAATAAAAAAGCTTTAAATTGATTTATCATATTATTATATCATGATTGAATCATTATTCAGGCCAGAAAGCATTGCAGTGGTTGGGGCATCAAATGATAAAAACAAGGTTGGCAATATAATTTTTAGGAATATTATTTCCACATTTAATGGAAAAATTTTTGCTGTTAACACAAATGGTAGTGTAATAGAAAATTACCAGTCATATAAATCATTAAAGGACATTAAGGAAAATGTTGATCTTGTGGTTGTTGCCGTTCCAAGAGATGCTGTACCCTCTGTAATTCAGGATGCTGTTGACATCAAGGCAGGAGCTGCAATTATTATCACATCAGGGTTTAAAGAAACTGATGAGCATGGTGCCGATCTTGAAAAACAGATAATAGACATAGCCAGAAATGGTAATTTAAGCATTCTTGGGCCAAATACAATAGGGCTCATTACACCAAATTTCAACGCAACATTTGCATTTGAGGATACAATAAGGGGAAATTCTGCACTTGTGGCCCAGAGTGGTGGTCTTGGTGTTTACATGCTGGAATGGGCACAGAAGACAAAAACCGGCATAAGCTACTTTGTAAGCCTTGGAAATCAATCTGATATTACTGAATCGGATGTTTATGAATACCTGTCAAACGATGTTGAAACCAGGGCAATATTCTCATATATAGAAGGTGTTTCAGACGGTGACAAATTTTTAAACGTTGTTCCGGAAATTGTTAAAAAGAAACCAATGATATTTTTAAAAGGCGGTGTTTCAAAATCAGGTTCCGCAGCTATAAAAACACATACCGGAAGCGTTGCTGGATCAATAGATATATTTAAGGCGGCGGTAAGAACCTGTGGTGGTATATTTGTTGACAGCCTTGAGGATATGCTGAATATAGCCAGACTTGTAAACTCAAGTGAAAATGTATCCAGCGATATATTAATAATAACAAATTCTGGTGGCCATGGTGTTTTAACAACAGATGCCATAGATATCCAGGAAATGAATGAAATTCAGCTGCCTGATAGGATAAAGAAATCATTATTAAAAATACTGCCCAAGCAGAGTGTGCCAAGGAATCCCATTGACCTTTCAGGGGATGCCGATTATAAAAGATACAGTGATGCACTGGAAACTGTTAAGGATCTGGATTGCACAAAGGTGGTAATAGTTCAGTCACTCCCAATGGTAACATGTACGGATGTTGCCAGGGCTGTAATTAAATACAAGGGTACTGGTGTAATAGGAGTTGTAATGGGCATGGATGAGGATTCTGCATCAAAGCTTCTGGATTCTGCATCTATTCCGTCCTTTAAATTCCCTGAGGATGCCATAAAGGCAATCAAGTACATGACCTCAAGGTGGACACCGGATAAAAAAATTAGGATAAGCGAACCACCAGAGGAGGCAAAAAAGCTTGTTGCAGGCAA
>NZ_LKBG01000071.1 GCF_001402945.1 Acidiplasma aeolicum | reverse complement strand
TTTCTGTTTACCGATATCCTTGCAGCCTCAAGGGCTGTATGCCTTATCTGGCATGCCTCATCTGCAATTAGCTGCATTTCTATATCAAAGTCCTTTTTCTGGTTTCCCTGCACAAATGTTGTTATCTTGGGATATGGAACCCCACCCATAAACTCTTTTCTCGTGTATGCTGGACCGGAAATTTTTGAATACATTCTTGCTGGTTTAGTTACCATAATAATCCATTCATAAATTCAAATAAATATAAAAACATTTATAGTATTTAAAAAAGTTATCTTTTGACATTTCCGTACTGATTTATCACTATGTTATATGGACCATCCGCATCAGCAGGAATTACATTGCCGCATTTAACACATTCAAGTGAAAAATCATCATTTATTTTAAATTCAACACCGCCACAGTTGCTGCACGCACTCCTTACCCATAGTTTTTCAGGATTCATTGAATTAAGCCTTCTTAATATTTCCGCATTCTGCGGATTTTCATTAATATTATTGATGGTGTTATTTTCCGCATCAATATTCTTATCATTACCGTTCCTGGAATTTTCCTCTGCCATTTTTTTATTCCTTTCCTCAATGGTTTTTGCATACAGCATGGTTATGCTATACAGACCAAGAAATGCCCATATCAGGAGGAAAAAGGCAATTATATAAGAAATCACATGGTTGGAACCAAAAAACGATTCTGCCAGTTCCAGTCCTGATGAGGTAAAGCTTACCAGCAATGCCCTGAGCATGCCAAATCTCAAATAAATATAGGTAAGTATGAGTGTATTAATATATATTAGAGTTGTTTCATATATATTATAATTGGTAATAAATACCGAAATACCTGCAGCAATTATCATGATTACAGGAATTAAGGGTTTCACGTTTTTATACGGAAATAAAAATGAATTAACACTTAATTTTTTTGATATTATCATATAAATAATTAAAATAATGGAAACTGGTATTATCTCAAGAAATATGATTTGAAAAACAGAGCTTACTGAAAATATAAAATTCTGGACTCCAAAACTGTATTTATAAACTGCAGAACTTGAAATTTTTGGGTATATGGTTTCTATTATAAGCGAAGAAAACATTAAAATCATGATGTAAACTGAAAAAAATATGTAGAAATTTTTATTAATGTCTGCATCAAAGCTCGATGATATATTTAACTTTAAAAAAATCGTGGAGAGAGATGCAAATATGAGTATAATGGATATTATAAGAATAATATAAACATCTATTGTGCTCACCCTTCCATAGAGGTAATAGTAAGCAGGTGATATGTGGCTTATTGAATGTGCACTTAAAAATGTTTGAGGCATAAGAAAAAGAAAGAATCCAAAGGCTATCACTATGCCTATCCAGGCAAAGGCCCTGTTAATTCTGTCTATTATTGTTATTTCATCCATTTATATCCAAATAAATATAATTAATAATTATTTCAATGTTATTGTGAGCCTTTTGTCAAGTTTTCCCTTAACCATTGAAGTCTTAAATTCCACGGTCCCTATTTCTCCAGTTGACTTGACATGCAGGCCGTAATCAGCCTGCAATGGAAGCCCGGGTATATTAACCACACGCAACTTTTCATCCTGAGGAATACTTCCTGTTGAGAATCCAAACATTTGTTTATCTATTGAAAACTCATTATTGTCTGCATACTTAATTTCAACCGGAAGATTTTGCTTAATTATCCTATTTGTTTCATCAATAAGCCTGTCAATTATGTCCTGCTTTATATTATCTATGTATATATCTATCCATGCATAGTTTTCATAGGTCTGGCTGATGCGTGATTTTGCATTATAAAATTTAAAGGCCAGGCCACCTATAATAAATAATGCAGTTCTGTACCTCATGTGGTTATATCTTATATTCCAGTCTATGCTTTGATGTATATTTACTCCATCAAGATTTTGTGGATATGTATCAAGTGAAATAAGGTGCACCAGCTGTCCATCCTCCCAGACATCCACTATGGAATATTTCTTTCCCTCTATCTCTATTTCTCCCTTGTCATTCTGCTGGCCATATGATGTGGGATAAAAAACTGTTTTATCCACTGTCAGATCAGTAAACTCAACAGTAACGGCCTTACTGTCGCATTCTTTTAAGTATGAATCTTTTAAAAATAATTTCTCAGTTTCCATTATTACTTAAGGGCATTTTTATATATAATATTATTTTTCATTTTCTTTATTGGAATTTATAAAGAATTCTGGAATATATCACTCTATTTACGTTTATATCTGTTAACTTTTTCGTAATCTTTCCATCCAGATAGGATGAATTGAAATCACTAAATGTTATATTTTCATAAAATATGTCCATTAAAATTAATCTTTCAGGGCTTGCGAGAAAAACGCTGTTGATTTTAAATGCAAATGGATCCAAATCCATTTCATAGTATCTCATCGCAAAACCCATTATCGCCCTGATCTGGTGCCATATAAAACTCCTGGCATAAAAATTAATGATAAAAAAACCATTGTGCTGGTAATAATCTATGTTTTTTATTGTTCTTACAGTGTTTCTGTAGTCTTTTCTGGAGAAATTTCTAAAATCATGTGTGCCCTCAAATTTTCTTAGCATTACCATAAATTTTTCAATATCATAGTCCCCATCCAATACGTATGAATATTTTTTTAATGTGCAGTATCTGGGATTAAAATATTCACTGAGTCCTGCATACTGGTAAAAATACATGTCTTTTATCTGCGAATTTAAAATTTTTAAAATTTTAATTATATCAATTTTGGATTCTATGAGAAAAACATTGCCCGCCGCGGATACATATTTGTCTGTTCTCGCCGCACTTTCCATGTTATCCGAAATATTATGCGATTTTAATACGTTAATTATGGTGTTTTCCACGCTATTTTCCCCATTATTTCTCTGAAAGCCGCAAAATTTTTTTCCATCATATCCATATTTTATTAAATAATACATTGTATGATAATTATTTTTATTTAATTATATTTAGGGTGTCCAAACATACGTCAACTCACTATGTACATTATTTTCCTCCCTGAATT
>NZ_LKBG01000070.1 GCF_001402945.1 Acidiplasma aeolicum | reverse complement strand
ATTGAGGTAAAATCAACAGTCATAAAATCTGCATAATTGCCTATTTTTATCTCACAGTTATGAAAATTGACGATGAAATACAAAAATTCCAGAAATTTTTATTATCAGAAAGGCGCAGCCCATATACAGTTAAGGAATATGCATCACTGGTCAATAATTTTCTTGGTTTTATAAATAAGGATATTAATTCTGTATCCGCTGAGGATATAGAGGAATATAAAAGCTATCTGGCCCTCACTAAAAATTATTCAAAAGCATCACAGTACCTATCAATAAAGGCTATAAAGGCATATTATTCATCCAAGAGATTGTCACCTCCATTTAATCTTGTACCACCAAGAAGGTCACAGAAAATGCCTGTTTACCTTAATGAGTCTGATGCGCGCAGGCTTCTTGAATCTGCTCATGATATCAGGCTCAGATCAATTATATCATTATTTTTATATACCGGGTTAAGGGTTGGCGAATTAACAAGACTGGAAATGGAGGATGTTGATCTTCAGGAGAATATAATATATGTACATTCAGGAAAGGGAGATAAGGATAGAATAGTGATAATTCCGGATGAATGCAGAAACGATCTTTTATCATATCTTAAGAGGAGAATAACTATAACAACAGCATCAAATAATTTTTTTATTTCCAACAAAAAAAATAGATTTGATACAAGTTCCATAGAGAGGCTGGTAAAAAATCTTGCCAAAAAAGCAGGAATACAGAAAAAGGTCACACCACATGTATTGCGGCATACGTTCGCAACGTCTGTGCTGAGGAACGGCGGAGATATAAGGTTCATTCAGCAGATACTTGGGCATTCAAGCATTGCAACAACACAGATTTACACCCATATAGATGATAATACATTAAAGGAAATGTATATGCTTCATAAACCAAAATATTAATTTTCTCTGTGAATTATATAATTGGATAGGAACTCCAGCATTTCAAGGGGCTCCTCACTGCCCCTTATTGATTTAAGATTTTGTTTTGCTATTTTTGTAAATTCATCGATTTTTTTAAGGGAATAATCGTACGAACCTGTGTCAATAATAATTTTCTTAAGTTTGTTAAAATCATCATCTGAGACGTTCCCTGATTTAATGCATTTCTCTATGAAACTTCTCTGAAGGTCATTGGAATTCTCATACGCCTTAATAATCAAAAGTGTTTTTTTGCCCTCATTCACATCGCTTTTTATTGATTTTCCAGTCTTTGCCTCGTCACCGAACATGCCGAGTATATCATCATAGAGCTGGAATGCTATACCCGCATTTTTTCCAAATTCCCTTATATTCTGAGTATAATCATAGTTTCCTGCCAGAAAAGACCCCATCACCATAGGTCCCTCTATTGTATATCTTGCTGTTTTAAAATAATGAAGTTTCAAAAGTTTTTCCTCGCTGTATGTTTCATTGATTGTTGAGAACAGGTCAAGTAATTGGCCCTTGCCAGTATCCTCTATCACCTTTGAAAATTCATAATCAGCATTTAATAAATCTTTTTCATTAAATCCTGATTTTAACAAAACCTCATGTGAGAATGTATCTATTAAATCCCCAGCACTTATTGCTATGTTTTCTGCTATTTTCCTATTTTTAATTTTATTTTCAAAATGTTTATGGAAACTGGGTTTACCACGCCTTATATCGCTTTCATCCATTATATCATCATGTATTAAAAGATATGACTGTGCAAGTTCAATAGATGTGGATGCGCGGATTATTTTATCGTCTATGTCCCTAAAAATATTATAGCCAAGGATCATTATTATTGGTCTTACACGCTTACCGCCATTCATTGTAAAATCCTTTAATACATTGATTACCTGGCTAATCTCATCATCAGAGCATTCTTTAAGCTTTTTCTCAAAATAGGTATTCAATTCATTATTGACTGCTGATTTTAGGCTGTCGAATTTTTTAATATAATAGCTGTTATCGTTTATCAATTTATGGTTTATATATTAGCCCATTATTAATTTTTTTGTATTAAAACAAATAAGGTTATGGTTTCTGTTAACATTGTTAACAAACACCTTTGGAAGTTATTATACCAATTAATACTGGTAAGCTTAAACTTCCTGGATACAACCTTGAATTCTTGCCATCATGGTTATTATTATAATATATAATTTTTATAAATAGTTACTGGAATCACCTATAATATTATAACAGTAATTTGCTTTAATATAAACTTTATACTTTCACCTTATCCCTTAAGGAAAAAAGACTCCAACCTTTTTGAGTTAAATAACTTAATCTTAATATATATGGTTTAAATATTATACACATGGCAGATGGTTATATCTATAATAAGGATGATGAGGCTGATGATTATAACGAACGTGGCATTTCATACTTTAATGTGATGCAGTATGCAGACGCTGTAAAAGAATTTACAAAGGCAATAAATATTATTAAAACAGACCCAGATTTTTATCTGAACCGGGCACTGGCCTATTATTCATTAAAAATGTACAATGAGGCCATAAAAGATTGTCAAAAGGCAATATCATTAAGCAGCGATAGGGGAGATTATCATAATACCCTTGGTTCAATATATGATGATATGAGAAAATATGATGAGGCTATAAATGAATTTAATGAGGCCATAAAAATAGAATCAGATGTCCCTGATTATTATTATAATAGGGGAAATGTGTACTGGAAAGTTGGTAAAACAGATTTGGCACTGCAGGATTATAATAAGGCTGTTTCATTAAATGATTCGGACCCAATTTTTCTTTATAAAAGATCCCAGCTTCTCACTGAACTAAATAAATATGATGATGCATTAAAAGACCTGGATAAATGCATAAAAATATCAAGGAACCCTGCATATTTTGTTGACGAGGCAGGTATTTATGAAAAACAGGGGAATTACCAGAAATCCTTGGATATACTGAAAGAAGCATTAAATCTTTCACCGCAGGATATATCAATAAAATCCAAAATAGCATCAATTGAAAAATTAATAGAATCAGAAAAATAAATTAAATATGACCGAAAAATTTTAATTTTATTTTTATCCAATTATTTATTAATAATGCAATTTTTTTTATTTTTTCAATCCTGTTTATTATTATTTGAGAAAT
>NZ_LKBG01000069.1 GCF_001402945.1 Acidiplasma aeolicum | reverse complement strand
ATGTCGCAGGTCTTTTACAGGACAGTTAAAAACACAAGCTATGTACCATTAGCAACAATAATTATCGGTTTAATACTCGATTCATATGCATACCTGGAAATTGCACATATAGATAAGGTTTCAGTGGCTGCATATCTTGCAGTGCCAATAATACTTACATTAATAATACCGGTAATGTATATGATGAAATCAACGACAGAGTATGCTTCATATAAGCCACTGTGGTTTACATTAATGACCTTTGCAATGCTATCCCTTGAATTACCTGTAACAAAGATAGCAGGCGGGGCATTTCCTGTTAATGCATTTGCCTCTCCCAATTCAATGCTTGCATTTAATTTCTATTTGAGCATACTTGGAGGAATATTATATCTCCTGCTGATGGTATTATATGCATACCTTTACAGCAGTGGTAAAATAATGCCAAAAGTATCAACGGCCAAAACAAAGGTCGAGGACAAGGCAGTTAAGGAAAACTAAAAAAAATTTTTATATAAATTTAGTGTAAAATATTTATTTTTATTTACTATTATTATTTATGAATTGCATTCATGCCATTTTTTATGGAAATGTTCAGGGCATAGGTTTCAGGGCCCATATAAGAGCAAAGGCAATATCACTTGGTCTCTATGGTTGGGTTAAAAATCTTGATGATGGAAGCGTTGAATCGTTGATATGCGGCAATGAGGATAAAATTAGGGAATTAATGAAATATGCACATAAAATTCCAGGGGCTGTTATAGATAGGATAGTTGAAACGCCTGAAAAATATGATAATATTAATGAGTTTTCCATAATACATTAATTTAATATATGGATATTTATTTAAAGATTGCATGAAAAAAAGAACATCAAGAAAAATAATATATATTGCAATATTGATAATTATAATTCTTGTTTCATATGGTATAATACCGCTGGCATTAAACACCTCAGAATCTTCAATGCATAACGGAAAATCATATTATATATATGGAAATATTACGGGATTAATAACGGTGAATAATAAGACATTTATGACAGTTAATGACTACGGAAACACCATAGATGTATTTTATAATGGCACTGCTCCTGCAACTGGTTCATATGTTCTCGTATACGGTGTTTATCAGACCAATATTCTTGGTGGATATATTCAGGCCAGGGGTGTTTATAAATGGTATTATACAATATAAATTAATTAACAATATTATATTCAAAGCCAAGTTTATTTAACTTTTCCAGAAGTTCATTAATCCTTTTTTTATCCACAATATTTACTGTAAATAAAAGGTTCTGATATCCTATTGGTGTATTTTTTTTAAGATTATCAACCTCAGCATGGTATATATTTGCACCAACGCTGGAAATTGCATTAACTATCTTTATCATTATTCCAGGATGGTCTGGAAGCTTAAATTCAAGCCTGATCAATTTATCCTCCCTTTCAAGTGCGCGGTAAATTATATTTGAGAGTAACAGGAAGTTTATATTTCCGCCGGATAAAACAATGGCCACCTTCTTATTTTTAACATCAATTTTGTTTTCAAGCAATGCGGCAAGCCCCACTGCACCTGAGGGTTCGGTAAGAACCTTTTCCCTTTCAAGCAATTTAAAAAGTGCATATGCTATATCCTCATCATTCACTGTAACAACATTATCAACATATTTCTTAACCATCTCAAATGTGATATTCCCGGGATACTTTACAGCTATGCCATCAGCAATTGTATCATTGCTTGTGTAGGAAACTATTCTGCCCTCCTTTAGTGATTTAACCATGGAATCTGCCTTTTCAGACTCAACCCCTATTACCCTTACATTTGGATTCATAGATTTGGCTGCAAACGATATTCCTGAAATAAGGCCTCCCCCACCTATTGGTACTATAATTACATCAGGATTTAAATCATCCATTATCTCCTTGCCTATTGTTGCCTGGCCTGAAATAACCTTCTCATCATTGTAAGCCTCTATGAATGTCATCCCCTTTTCAACTCCAAGGTTAACAGCATAATCATGTGCCTCATCATAGCTTGATCCCTTAAGTATTACATGGCCACCGTATGATTCAACTGCATTTATTTTTGCCGGTGTTGTAAACTCTGGCATTACTATTGTGGCCCTTACATTATAGGCATTTGCAGCAAATGCAACGCCCTGTGCATGGTTCCCGGCACTGGCTGTTATCACGCCATTTTTCTTTTCCTCCTCTGTTAAGTATGCAAACTTTACAAAGGCTCCCCGGGATTTAAAGGACCCTGTCTTCTGAAAAATCTCCATTTTAAAATATACATCTGCATTAAACATATCACTAAAGGTTTTTGAATGAACCAGTGGTGTTCTATGCAGCCTTCCATCAATAATTTTCTCAGCATTTTTAACATCATCAAAGGTAATCATGGCTAATTATCGTTTTGTTAAATAAATATTCTTTGAAAAAATAACGTTTATAAATTATATATTATTTTTATATACTGATGAAATTTATTTTAAACCAATAATATTTCCATTTCCATCTATGTCTATATTTTCCGCTGCAGGTTTTTTAGGAAGGCCTGGCATTGTCATTATATTTCCAAGCACCGGTATTAAAAATCTTGACCCCGAATCAATTAAAATTTTTCTAATATTTATATCGAAATTTTCTGGGCTGTTTAAAAGTGCAGGGTTATCTGAAATTGAGGACTGTGTTTTGGCCATGCATATATAAAAGCCATTAAATTGATACTTTTCTATTATTTTCAGATCTTTTTCTGCCTCATCTGAAAAATTAACACTGGAGGCACCATAAACCTTCCTTGCAATTCTTTCTATTTTTTCCCTGGGCGTTTCATTTAATTCATATGTGTATGATATTTTTTTATTAGAATTTTCTTCTATATTTTTAATTACGGCCCTTGCAAGTTCTATTCCACCATCACCGCCCCTTAAATAGACATCTGAAATAGCATATTCTATATTATTTTCCATTAACAGGCCCTTAACTGTTTTTATCTCCTCATCTGTATCATTTTTGTGCCTGTTGATTGCAACAACAGGAATAAGTCCAAAGCTTTTGACTATATTCACATGCCTGATTAAATTTTGAAATCCTATTTTTATGGCATTAATATTT
>NZ_LKBG01000068.1 GCF_001402945.1 Acidiplasma aeolicum | reverse complement strand
AAAATCTTATATATAATTATATTATATAAATTAAATATAAGGATAGGAATAACCACCGATGAAAATAACAATTTAATAAAGCTGGAGGATTCCAGATATTTTGTAATTTTTGATGATGAAACAAAAAAGGAGGAAAGATACGACTCACCTGCATATAAAATAACGCCAAAGGGACAAGCACGAGATGTTGGAATGGATGAATTGTTAAAATATAAACCTGAGATGATGGTAATAACATCAGATTCATTATGCAAATGCACATATGCAACGTCACTACTGGCCAAGGTTAGATATATATTAATAGATGAAAAAATGAATGCAAAGGACATAGAAAACAGAATAAATGAATTTAAGAATAAAGCCCTTGACGTGCTAGAGCCAGAGTTATATAACAGATAAAAATTTATTTATCATTAAATATTAAATCCAATATTATATTAAAAAATTTATTTAATCTGTTCTGATATATACTTGAGTATATTTCCAGATTTTATGTAATTTAATTCTGCATCAGTATATATCAGTGCCTTTCCATGAATTTCATTACTGTTTATTCTTATGGTTAAATCCTGATTTTTATTTATATTTTCAATGCCATCTATGCTTATTAGCTCATCACCCTTTAGTTCAGGCATTTTATCGATCTGGACTGGTATTACTCCCATGTCCACAAGATTGTTTCTGTGTATTCTTTCAAAGCTCTCGGCAATTACTGCCTTTATGCCAAGCAATGCTGTAACCTTTGCTGCCCAGTCTCTGGAGCTTCCTGATCCGTACTGTTTTCCTGCAAATATGACCAGCGGAACATTTTCACTTTTATACTTCATTGCAGCATCATAGAAAGACATTTCCTCGCCTGATGGGTAAAATATTGTGTACCCACCGGTTTTATCAACCATTAGATTCCTTATTTTTGGATTTGAGAAGCCACCGCGCATCATTACCTCATGATTACCGCGCCTTGCACCGAATGTATTCATTTCAGACACACCAAGCGAGGAAAGGTATTTACCTGCAACAGAGTCCTTTGCTATTGGCCCTGCTGGTGAGATGTGATCTGTTGTAATCTTATCACCAAATATTGCAAATATTCTGGCATTTTTTATGTTTTTTACAGGATCAAGATAAAGCCATGGTGGCTCCCTAATATATGTTGAGGAATCATCAAATGTAAATAATGTGCTTTTTGACGATTTTAATGAATTCCAGTTTGCGTCACCCTCGAAAACCTCGGCATATTCCTTTCTGTATGCCTCGGGATCCATTGCCAGATAAAAGTATTTTTTAATCTCCTCACTGGATGGCCATATATCCTTTAGGTAAACCGGTCTGTCGCCATCAAAACCTATGGGCTCATTTTCAAAATCTATGTCAACCCTGCCTGCTATGGCAAAGGCCACAACAAGAACAGGGGATGCGAGAAAGGCCCCTGCTATGTATGGATTAATCCTGCCCTCAAAGTTTCTGTTTCCGCTTAAAACTGCATATGTTTTTATATTATTTTTTAAGATATCTTTCTGTACCTCAGGTATGAGAGGCCCGCTGTTGCCTATGCATGTTGTGCAGCCATATCCAACTATATCAAAGCCTACTTTATTTAAATAGTCAAGAAGGCCTGCGGCCTTAAGGTAATCTGTAACAACCCTTGAACCTGGAGCCAGGCTTGTTTTTACATAATCCTTTGATGTTAAATGGTGTTCATATGCCTTTTTGGCAAGTATACCGGCGCCAAGCATAACTGTGGGATCGGATGTATTTGTACAGCTGGTTATTGCAGCAATCACAACAGACCCGTCATTAACAACATCACCATGGTTGTTTTCTATTAGACCCTTTACTGTACCTCTAAGATCCTTTAATTCAACAAGCTCATCCGGGTTTTTTGGACCTGCCACAGAACTTTTTATTTCTGAGAGATCAATATCTATAACCCTATTATACCTCTTCGGGCCATTATAAAATAATCCCTGCGCCTTAAAATAGGCCTCAACTGAATCAGCATCCCTGTTTGTTGCCCTTATATACTGAAGTGTTTCATTATCCACAGGGAAATAACCGATGGTTGCACCGTATTCCGGGGCCATGTTTGCAATTGTTGCCCGGTCCTGTGCGGTGAGTTCATTAATATTTCCAAAAAATTCAACAAATTTATTAACAACATTCTCAGACCTTAGCCTTTTGGTTATATAAAGCACGGTATCTGTTGGCGTTACCCCGGCATTTAATTTTCCCTTTAAGTTTACACCTATTACCTCTGGAACAGTCATAAAATATGGCTCATTAAGCATGGATGCCTCGGCCTCAAGACCACCGACGCCCCAGCCAAGCACACCGATACCTCCTATCATTGTTGTATGTGAATCTGCACCTATAAGGCTTTCAGGGAATATTGTGCCGTCCTTTTTGACAGCAAGTGAGGAAAAATATTCAAGATTTATTTGATGTATTATGCCATGGCCTGGCGGGACTATTCTAACATTTTCAAATGATTCCTTTGCCCATTTAAGAAAATTATATCTTTCTATGTTTCTTTCAAATTCGTCCTTCATGTTAATTATTATCGGCTCTGTATCCTTAAATGTATCAACAATTACTGAATGATCGATAACCATATCTGACTGCACTGCCGGATTTAATTTTTCGGGGCTTACATTTTTACTGTTCAAATATGACCTCATTGCTGCAAGGTCTAAAAGTATTGGTATTCCGGTATAATCCTGAAACACAACCCTGGATGGTTTGAACGCAATTTCTGATCCTGTTTTCATTGATGCAGTATTATCAATAGATTTTTCATTTATATCAATTCCATCAAAATTTCTCATCATATTCTCAAGTAAAATTTTAAAGGAGTATGGAAGGCTGTCAACATCGTACTTTTCATTGAGCTGCGCGAGAGGGTAATACCTGTATTCATTTCCGTTTATTTTTATTGTATCAGTTTTAAATTCCATATCTCAATATATGTATATTAAATTTTAACTTTATTATTGGATGATTACTGCCTTAATTAAATCCAACTTAAAATTCAATGTATTTTGTATATCATAGAAAAATATATAAGATAATAAAATTTATTGAAACAAGGGATTTTAATGGATAAAATAATTTTTACCGGCGAAAAATGGCGGGTTCCAGACAATCCAGTTATACTTTATACGGATGGTGAT
>NZ_LKBG01000067.1 GCF_001402945.1 Acidiplasma aeolicum | reverse complement strand
GCTAACATTTTTAAAATGATTATTTATTGAAAAAATAAATCATATTTATGATGTTTATATGAAATTAATGCATATTTATGAAATATATTCATATATTAAGAAATTTTAAATAGAATTATCATATTTTGGATTATGAAAATAATACTGTCTGTTGATTCAGAGGATAAAATAGCAATGTCCATAACAGCAGCCGAGCATCTTTCAGAAATGCCAGAAACAGAGCTTGTTGAGGTTGTTTATCTCAATGGTGGAATAGCTGCAGTGGTGGAAAAAAACAGAATAAAACCAATGCTTGAAAATAAAAAGGTGCAGGTTGTTGCATGCGGAACCTCAATGCAAGCAAGAAATATCCAAAAGGATGAACTTGCGGATGGCGTGGTATATGTTCCCGCAAGTTTGAAGGAAATAATAAAAAGAAAACAGGAAGGTTACATGTACCTTGTTTTATAAAAATTAAAAATTAATTTTCTGATACACTTTTATTTTCCTTTGTTTCCTCAATATTTTTTATATTATGGTCATCGGTAATTTCTGTACCCAGTGTTTCAGGACTTAAATACATGCCCACGCCAACAATAACCGCGCCTATCATTAATAGCATGGCAGTTGAAAACCATATGTTTGTTGGTGTGTCTATGGATTTAAAAAGGTAATCGTGCATTAATGGAACATATATTGAGAACCATCCACCTATAAAAATTCCGGATGAATATCCAAAACCTACGCCAGATGATCTCATATTTGTTTGAAATCTCTCAGATAGGTATACAGGGATTATCCCCCATGGCGCCTGTGTTATAAAACCAATGACTAGTACAGATATTACAGTAAGTGGGACATTTCCTGTTTTGGCCCCATAGAATGCGCCATAAAACATTGGCACAGTCACAATTAATGTAAGAACTGCCCATATTAAAGTTAACTTTCTTCTTCCAATCTTCTGTGACACATATCCAAAGAATAATGCACCTGCAAAGGCTGTGCCAAGTGAATATGTATATATTGTATCTGCCTCCCCGTATGTGAAAACACTTGGTGCATGTTCAAGTATTGTGGGAACAAATGCGAATAATGAATATGCAAAGAAGAACATTCCAGTCATGTATATCATTACCTGGAAGAAATCTTTTCTGTGCTCCTTTCTAAACAGATCTGTAAATGGCTGTTTTTTAATTTTATTTTCCTTTTTGAGCTTATTAAATGCAGGAGTATCACTCATTGTTAATCTCACAACAAGGGCAATGACCACCGGAATTAAGGTTGTCAGGAACAGGTATCTCCATGCATATGCCTTTATGGCTGCAATACCAAAATATCCTGTGAAAATAGCCACTATTGCTGCTGCCAGAAGGGCGCCAAAGGAAAATCCACCCTGAACAAGACCGCTAATTATGCCCCTGAATTTATAAGGTGTCCATTCCATTACAAATGGATGGCCGGCAGCGTATTCACCACCTGCAAATGTGCCAACGAAGATCCTTATTATGACAAAAAGAACAAATGATAGTATACCCACACTGGCATAGGTTGGCAGTGCAGATGTAAGTGTGCTGAATAATCCTAGGCCCAGTATGGTTATAATAAGATCCTTTTTCCTTCCTATTTTATCACCAAAATGACCAAAAATGGCCGATCCAAAGGGCCTAAATATAATTGTGAGAGAATATGACAGTATAATTGTGAATGCCCCAAGAAGTGCTGTGGTTGGCGGTAGCAGGACAACGGCAAGAACGGGTGCTGTTGATAAAATCATTGTTAGGTCAAATGCATCCAGCAAAAAACCAAAAAACTGTGATGTTGTGGCCTTTGCTGAATTTTTGCCAAATTTCTCAACTTTGGTGTTATAATTACTATTCTCCATAATAAATGCAATGTTTTATTATTTAAAAATTTATCCCACTTAATTCATTAATAATTTATTAGTTAAGTTAATTTATGAAATGGTTAAATATTAAAAATGTTATTATTTCTGTAAATAATGATATTTTAAATATTAACTACTTTATTTTTTAGTGATTTGATGTTTTATAAAAACAATTAATGTTATTCAAAGATTTTAAGTATGCTTATTTATCAGCGAATATTAAGGATATACAGTTTTATTATATTTTTCAGATATACTTTATTGTTATTAATGATAAAAGCTACATAATTTATTTAATTTCAGGTAAAAATTAAAACTTATATAGTGTGTAATAATTTGTTTTTATTGAAATCAAAATTTGAGGATATGCCTTTGGATAACGTTTATTCTTCGTTAAACTCATCAAAGGATGGTATAACTGAGAATGAGGCCACAAAAAGGATCTCCCTATATGGTTATAACGAGGTTAGTGAAAAAAAGGAGAGTAATATAATTAAATTTCTTAAAAAGTTCTGGAACCCGGTAGCCTGGATGCTTGAAATAACAGTAGTTATAACATTTATTTTAAAGAAATATGATGACATGTACATTATATTATTTCTATTAATTTTTAATTCAATAGTTGGTTACACGCAGGAATCCAGGGCAAATAATGCACTGGAATTATTAAAAAAGAAGCTTTCTGTTAAGGCCGTGGTTTTAAGGGACAGGTCATGGAAGGTGATAAACTCATCACTCCTGGTGCCTGGTGATGTTGTTCATATAAAGCTTGGTGATGTTGTTCCAGCCGATGCGAAAATAATAAATGGTAATGTTGAAGTGGATCAGTCCGCATTAACAGGCGAATCGCTTGCAGTTGAAAGAAAGAGCCCGGATCTTATATATTCCAGTTCAATAGTAAGGCGTGGAGAATGCGATGCGATAATTGTCGCAACAGGTGAAAATACATTTTTCGGAAAAACTGCACAGCTGGTCAGAACAGCCAAGGCCGCATCCCACATGGAAAATTTAATAATGAGAATAGTGAGATATCTAATAATAGTTGATGTTTCCCTTGTTATTATTCTTGCAGCATATTCAATACTTATAAATATAAGCCTCTCAGATGTTCTACCATTTATACTTGTAATTCTAATAGCCTCCGTGCCTGTGGCACTGCCAGCAACATTCACCATAGCCATGGCAATAGGTGCCCTTGAGGCATCTGAGACCGGAGCACTTGTAACAAGGTTGAATGCAATAGAGGATGCCGCATCTATGACAACATTATATATGGATAAAACTGGGACAATAACAAAGAATATACTTTCTGTTGCAGAGGTAATACCTGTAAACGATGATGAGAATAGTATATTATATTATGCTGCCATGGCATCAGAGGAAAGCAGTGATGATCCAATAGATTCAGCAGTGCTAAAGTATGCAAATGATAAAAACATAAAGGTTGATTTTTCACTTAGGGATGGCTTCACACCCTTTGACCCTTCCACAAAAATGACATCTGGTCATTTAACAAATGGCATAAATGTTGCAAAGGGGGCGCCACAGGAAATATGCAAACTTGCTGGTGTTGATTATTCCACCATAGAGGAAAAAGTTGATAAGGAGGCTGAAAGGGGATTTAGAATGCTCGGTGTTGCATCTGGCACGTCAGGTAAATACAGGCTCTCTGGATTGCTGGCCATCTATGACGCCCCCAGAGAGGATTCAAAGCAGCTTATATCTGAACTGTATTCAATGGGCATCACACCAAGAATGGTTACTGGTGATAATGGACCAATTGCGGTGGAAATAGCAAAGGAGGTGGGAATAAAAGGTGACCTCTGCAAGAATAGCACCATAAAATCTGAAAATGACATACTAAAATGTGGAATTGTTGCCGAGGTATTTCCTGAGGATAAATATAACATAGTAAAGCTTACACAAAAGGCTGGTGAAATAACCGGCATGACCGGTGATGGTGTAAATGATGCCCCGGCATTAAAACAGGCTGATGTTGGAATTGCGGTAAGCACTGCCACAGATGTTGCGAAGGCGTCAGCCAGCATAGTTCTTACGCATGAGGGGATAGAGGATATAGTAAAATCAGTGAAAATAGGAAGAAAAATATATCAGAGAATGCTAACATATACTCTTAATAAGATCATAAAAACAATGCAGGTTGTAATATTTTTAACATTATCGTTTTTTGTGATTAAATATTTTGTAACAACCCCATTCGATGTTATACTCCTTCTTTTTGCCAATGATTTTGTTACAATGTCACTTGCCACAGATAATGTGAGATACTCAATGCACCCAGAAAAATGGAACGTAAAATCACTTGTTTACAGTTCCATTAGTCTGGCATTTGCAGTAATACTTGAAGGTTTTATAGCACTTTATATAGGTACCTATTTTCATTTAACACACAGTGAGATGCATACATTTATATTTGATATGCTTGTTTTTTCCGGCCAGTTTACTGTATTTGCCATAAGGGAGAGGAAAAGGTTCTGGAATTCTATGCCATCAAAATACCTTTTAACAGCATCAATTGCTGATTTTCTGTTCATATCATTAATATCATACTATGGTATACTTGTAACAGCAATTCCTGCTGTTTTTATAGTATATGATATAATACTGGGATTTGCATTTTTATTCATTATGGATACTGTTAAAAATATGGTATTTAGAAGATTTGGGCTTTAAAAGTGATGATCTTGCAGAATAGAATATATTATGTATATTTAAAACAGGATGACCCAAAAAAATCCACAATGAAAAAACTGGAGCATTATGGTCTTGCCATTAAAATACGGGCTAATATGATAGGAAAAAAGCTGGTTTTAACCCCGTATTCTGATACATATCTTTTAAATTCTGACTCTTTTATTTACACAAATTATGGCATTTGCCTTATAGATGGTTCATGGAATTTAATAGATACAATAAAAAATTTAAGGGTAAAAAACGCAAGAAGGCTTCCACTTCTCTTACCTGTAAATCCAGTTAATTATGGAAAGCCGGGAAAATTATCATCACTGGAGGCTCTTGCAGCCTCTCTTTATATCATGGGATATCCTGATGCCGCATTTGAGGTTCTGTCAAAGTACTCATGGGCACAGAATTTCATAATAATTAATATGGAACCGCTGGAGGAATATAAAAAATGCAAGAATAATGAGGAATGCAGGGATGCCGAAAAATTATTTTTTTAAGTTTTTACCCATGTGCCGTTTTTAAGAGTATATGTTCCATCAGAGTATTTATTAATTATATTTATTATATTATCCCTAAAGTTTTCAGGAACCAGAGAAAACATGGTTTTTTCATATGGAAGTATGTGAATCCCGTTGACATGGCCGTAATCATTTGGATTTCCATTAATAAAACCAAGTTTTGTTTCAGTATATTTAAGTTCATCAGGGTCAAGCCTCATTTTTGCCCTTAAAACCCTCCTCTCAAGCAATCTAATGTCATCGTCTGAATATAATATTTCCTTCGGATTCCCGCCATTAGCCTCGATAAAAAGTAAAATGCCAAGACATTTTGAGCATTTCCCACATGGATATATTAAACCATTTTTTTCATGGCATGAGTGACATGACCTCTGATTTAAGTATAAATCATGATACCGGCCTATCAGAATTTTTTCTTCAAGAGATCCGGTAATTGGGTAAACTATTGAATAAACTCTTGTATTTATTCCCTTATTTCTCAGGTATTCTGACATCATTTCATTAAAATATGAGGTCTGATCGAATATGCCATAATAGTATTCAATACCATGGAATTTCCCCATTTCTCTGGGGTCATCAAATTCATCACCCATGATGATGTTACCAATTTTATATTTTAAAATCAATGGTAATGTCAAAAATATATAAATTGGGAAAATAAAGACCTGTATTGGATAATCATCAGCCTTTATGTTGATCATATCCTGCCTTAGTATTTTAATATGCCTTAACATTTCATGGTAAAATCTATCAACGTTCGACCATGTTTTTATTACATTTTTAAAATTTTTTTCATAATAATCAAATGCTGTTTTTGCTGTTAACCAGTGGGCGCCTGATTCCTCAAAAAAGAATGCGTAATTTTTGCCATTAGCATTTATTTCATTAAAAATACCGTAACCAAGAAGGCTCTCCTTGCCACCAGAGGACATTATTAAAACATTATTTTGGTCCATCTCATCATAAGATTTATCGTCTATTATTTGACTGGCAGTAACTTCAGTTATGCCGCATGCATTTTCCTCTGTAATATCATTATCCTTTGGTATATATTCTTCCTTAATGAAATCATATCTTCTGTTAATTATTTTATTAATGAAAACCTCCCTTGCGTTTATTTCTACAAAATTTTTAATCAAATTTAGGTCTGTTTTTGACAATGGATAATTTAATACAAGCCTCCTTGAAAAATATGTAAAATTAATTACAGGCATTGTAACTATAAGACCGGCAATATTTTTATCAGCTGTAATATCCTCCTTAAATGTAAAAATTAGCTTAAAGTGATTATCATCATATTTTATATCACCAATAATTCTGCGTTTTTCAATGGATAAAACACTAACCTCGATGCTATTAAAAGAGATAATATTATCAATAAACATTACATATCAGCTATTACGTCTGCAATTCTTTCGAACTCCTCTAATGGATCAAAAACAGGTATTCCAAATTTTCTATCAAGCCTCTGCTTTTCATCAGCTATTTCAGATTTTGTCATTTCCTCGGTGTTCAGTGCTATGGCAATAACCCGCCTGTCTGAAACAAGTTCCAGCACCTTTATATATTTTTCCAGCGGTGGTATTGTATATTCAGGAAAACCGTCATAAAATTTTCTTTTGGGGGCGTGCTGCAGTATAATTGCATCTGGCCTTAAAGCGCCTATAATTTCGAAGCCACCGGGATATGCAGGATGAAGTATAGATCCCTGACCCTCCAGAAACATGTATTCTGGTTTTTCCTCAGTCCATGCCTTGTATGCTATATACTCAAGTGAACCGGCAACAAAATCATTTATTATTGAATCCATAACAACAGTATAGGGAAATCCCTGCATCCATGATGTCTGACCTGTGCCAATAAGCTCAGATTTTTTTCCATGCTTAATCATTGCATTATTTAAATATACTGCTGTTGTTCTTTTACCAATGGCGCTATCTGTGCCAAGGACTGCTATTTTTTTTGATTTAACCTCATCTATTTTCCCTGTAAATGAGTATTCATATTTGTTAAATATCTTTCTTACATCTGTTATATAGACTCCATGCTTTAGTGCAAGCTCCGAGAATTCTGGGTCATCACTTATATACTGATGCAGACCGCTTACAATATTCATGCCAGATTCAATTGCCTCCCTTATATATGGTCTGTATTCCAGTGGAAGGTATCCTCCATCTGTTGCAACACCAACTATTAATGTTTCAGACCCGAGTGCTCTTGCCTCGGCAATTGATGATATTACCTTGATGTTGTTTGGCTTACCCATTAAAACGTAACCAGCATCCATGCCGTAATACCTTGAATCTATTACTGATGTGATCTGGTACCTCTTTGTAAACCTTACAAGACCATTTGCTGTTTTACCGTAAGTGGTGGCAAAATAACCCTCCGATAATACCGATGCCTTTTCCATTTTTAATTCCTCCCCGTAAGAAGTATAACACATGTTTCGTCCCTAACAACCCTTAGAGCCCCTGATACGGCAGAGCATGAGGCGGGAAGCACGGATAAACGATCAAGTCTTTCAAGCTCTTTTGATATATATAACATCTCCTCATCTGTTGAATAAAGGGCCCTGCCATGTGTTTCATATAAAACATTAAGGGCCTTCTGACCATCATATGACCTGTAGGCAACAAGGGGTTCATTTATCTTTGTTTCCTGAATATTATCTGGATTTAATTCCCTTATTTTTTTATAACCCCTTAAAAATGAATATATGATTGGGTTGCCATTGATTGTGCTATTGGCTATAAATGATGGAATTTTTTCTCCTGTTTTCATTGATATTCTCTTAAAACCAAGGTAGACACCGTACATTGTTGTTCCATTGCCAACAGGCACTGAAACGTATTCCGGCATTCTTCCAAGCTCATTATATATCTCCTCAGAGATTGCGGAATATGAATAATAATCAAGCTTTGAGTTGGCTGAACCGGGGCTTGCATCATACCATCCATTTGAGGCCGATAGCTCCCTGATATAATCCACCATTTCCTCATATTTCACAGGCTTTTCAATTATTTCTCCACCATAGTATGATATTTCATCCCTTCTTGCGCTAATATAATCTGAGGGTATTCCTATAACGGAGTGAAGGCCGTATTTTCTTGCATAATATGCTATGGATGCGCCATAATTACCACATGTTGCAACAGATATTGTATCATATCCGTGTGCAATTGCATTTTTTACATGGTTTTCGGAAATACGATCCTTCTGTGTACCTGTGGGATTATAACCCTCATATTTAAAATAAATATTCTCCCTTTTTAAAAAATTACCAAGATCAGAGTCTTTTATTAATGGCCTACCTGGAGGCTTTTCCTCCATATCTATTTCCATTTTTTTCACTTGTTAAACAATTTAATAATTTATAATATATAAATTTTTACCATTTAAATATAATTTCAGCCCCTGCATTTATAATATAAGGTTAAAAATAATAGTTTTTAATAATTCAAATACCAATTATTTTTAAAAATTAATCCCTTATTATTTCAAGGGAATATCTGTCTGCAACATCCTCAATCATTGATTTTACCCTTGCCTTTGTACCGTGTGAATCCATTAGAAAACCAGAGCATAATGGTGTTTTAATCACTGCATTTTCAATTTCTTCTAAACTAACAGTATCATGAACATATTTTGGTATTATATGCCCTATGTTTATGTCATTTTTAAAAAAGTATTCACTTATCTTTGGTGCGTAGTGACCACCACCAACACCAACGAAATTCTTATATTTTTTAATTTTCGGATTTATTATGGAACTTACCATTATTTCCTGTATGTTTTCCTGTGACCATTCTGATTCTGTTGTTCCTATTTCAATAAAGAATGATGGCTTTTCAAGATATGGCCCATGATGTGTTGCCTCAAAGGTTACCTCAAAATGATTATCATTATAGTTATTTTTAATATACCTCAGGCTGGCACTCATGTATTCGGGATCAGACATTACTATAATATTGCTTTTTCCACCAAGCGCTGCCTCTCTAAAATTTCCAATTGGGTGAACTGTTAATGATTTAACCCCAGCGCTGGATGAATGTTTAGATAGAAATATGACAGTACTAACATTGTCATGTATCGTTAAATTAGAGTAAATATGGAGTTCTTTAATAAACATTAATGTATAATCACCATACTTATATTCTGATTCACCAGTTCTTTCAAAAGGAAAAATCTCAAGCAATTTTTTAGCCATGGCAGTGCTTGCCCCGTCCTGTTCAGATGCAATTATTAAGATCATTTCAATGGTAATTACCTCAAATTATAAGTTATTTTGTAAGTTTTGAGAAATATTGTATAATTATAAATATATTTTAATTAATAATTTAGTGAAATAAGCATATAATAAACTTTTAATAAGTAATTTAGTTATTTAAACTTATGAAGATTAAGATAATAATAGCCACAATACTTGTAGCGTTTATGCTTTTAGGTGTTATGTCCGCCCTGCCTGCCGTTCAGGGAAATGTTAACAGCATGTATCCTTCCATGGGAATGGGATTTTCTGGTGAAATTAACAACCATTTCCATAGCCGGGGGAATTATGGTGCAAGCCTAAATTATAGTACGATCAACAATACAGTATATGGACAGTATTTAAAATTGAATTATAAAAATGGATATTTCTCAAATATAACATACAATCCAACAGGAACCATGATAATTAGCAACATGTATGCAAATTCATCAGGTTCTGTAAGTCATATTTATACTCCTTTATTTACATCAGATGACAACATACACACTCTTGGCAGTCTTATGATTTATTACAATTATTCTACTTTTATAGTAATGCACAACAATCCTGCGCTAGAGAGCAATATAATGATTAATGGTACATATTTCCATATAAATGCCCCATCCAGTGCCAAAATTTACAATACAACAAACAATATGCAGGTTAGTGCATCGGCAAATGCCTCTTTAAATGCACAGGCCAATAGCACGGTATTTGGAAACGCTTCAATGTCTGTTAATGTTATGGCCAACTTTAATCATGTAATAAATGCAGGAAAAAATATGATAATAATAGATAACAACGGAACAGTAGCATTCATATTTGTGCATAATGGAAATTTCGTAATCAGTGGTCAGAATATAACCATAATGCCAGTAAATGGCACGGCTTTTATTAATATTGTTGTTCCACCCGGAATGCAGAAGGTACCGGTAAATACAACATTAACCAGTGCAATTTTAAAGGGTAAAATAGCGTCTGAAATAGCCCTGGAAAGGGTTAATGGCACACTGGAAAACAACACAGTGAACTATAACTCGTCAATAAACTTTAAATTTGACAAAAATACGACAAGCAACGCTGTTTTTGATGTTAACTCAACAGTAAACCATTCAACAATTGTGGCCATATTTATTAGTAACAGTGTGTTAAAGGACAACGGGCATGCCTATGTTAAATTTGATGGCAGCGTTGCAAAGGAGGTAAATGTATCAACCCTGCTAAATGAAACAAGCACAACAACGCCCTATTATTCATATGTTAATACAAGTTCGGGAATGTTCATTATGCTTTATGTACCACATTTTTCAAACCATGTGATTGAGGTCTCAAATGTGCCATTTACCAGTTATACAATGTACTACATAATAATAGGTGTGATAGTTATAATTGCAATAATCGGCTCTGTGATATATATTGAGAGAAGAAAAAAATAAAATAAATTTATTTTTTATATAAAACTAAAATTAGATATACTTTTTAATGTTGTCTATTTTAATGGTAAACAGAGAGGATGAATTTTTAGAGGATGCCTTGTATATTAGACAGCTTGCCCAGAAACATAACAAATTTTTTGAGGAGAGTATTCCTCTTATTGCTTCTGAAAATATAATGAGCCCAATGGCCATGGAGATGCTTTTAACTGATTTCGGCTTTAGATATGCAGAGGGATTGCCACATAAGAGGTACTATCAGGGAAATTATTACGTTGACCAGCTTGAGGATAGGGTAATGGATCTCGGCAGGGAATTATTTAAATCCAAATATGTTGACCCCAGGCCATTATCTGGAACAAATTCCAACATGGCTGTGCTATATGCATTTACAAAACCTGGAGATCTAATCGCCACGCCATCACTTTCTGGAGGGGGACACATAAGCTCTGCCTCATTTGGTGCTGTTGGTTTTAGGGGACTTAAAACAGTAAATTATCCCTTTGATATAGATGAAATGAATATAGATGTGGATGGCACAATAAAACTTTTGAAACAGAATAAGCCTAAGGTATGCTGGTTTGGACAGTCAGTATTCCTGTTTCCAACACCATTAAAGGAATTAAATGATGTTTTTAATGAAATTGGTGCAACCGTGGTTTATGATGGTGCACATGTCCTTGGATTAATAGCGGGAAAGCAGTTTCAGGATCCATTAAGAGAGGGGGCCGAAATTATAACAGGAAGCACGCATAAAACACTGCCTGGACCGCAGCATGGCATAATTATTGGTGAAACCAGTGAGGATAAATGGAAGAAGGTACAGCGTGGCGTCTTTCCTGGAACATTAAGCAATCATCACATTAATGCAATGGCTGCCCTTGGCATAACCCTTGCGGAACATTTACAATTTGGTGAGGACTATGCAAAACAGATAATTAAAAATGCCCAGCTTCTTGGAGAGGAACTAAATAAATATGGTTTTAAGGTTCTTGGTGAAAAAAATGGATTTACAAAATCCCACACGCTCGCTGTGGATGTATCTGCACAGGGTGGTGGAAAGTATGTTGCTGAAACCCTTGAAAAGGCAGGCATAATACTTAATAAGAACCTATTACCCTATGATGATAATAAAAAATCACAGAATCCAAGCGGAATAAGAATAGGCACCCAGGAAATAACCAGAATAGGATTCAAGGAGGATGATGTGAAACATCTTGCTGAATTAATCAATGATATAATAATGAAAAACAAAAATATTGAAAAAATGAAATCTGAAGTGGCTGAATTCAAGTCAAAATTCACGGAAATACAGTACTGCTTTGGAAAATTTAGACCTTATCAGTACATAAATATATACAAATAATTTTCTTAATTTATGAATTTATAATCATAAATTGATATATTATATATATATTATGACGATTTAGGTAAAAAATAAGTTTAAATATGATTTTGTTATATAATACTGATTAATATGATAATTTCTTATCCGAATTGGGATGCTGCTATGTTTGCGTATACAATTTCAGCCCATATACTGCTTGTATCATTGAGTATGGGCCTTGCCATAACAGTTACCATAGCCGAATTCCTTGCGCTAAGAAAAAAGGACAAGTATTACGATACACTTGCATATAAATTATCAAAGGCACTGGTGATATTCTTTGCAGTAGGTACTGCGTCCGGTACGGTTATGGCCATGGAACTGTTCCTGTTCTGGCCAACCTTCATGAGGCTTGTTGGCGAGGTTTCTATGGGGCCATTTTATGTCGAGGTATTCTCGTTCCTTCTTGAGGCAATTGCACTGCCAATGTACGTTTATTTCTGGAAGGACTTTAAAAACAGATGGGAACACTGGGGGTTATCGCTGGCAGTTACAATAGGAACCTATCTTTCAGCGTTTACGGTCACAGAAATAAATGCGTGGATGAATACACCCAATGGGTTTAACATATCTGAGTATCTTGCATCAGGTGGCAAGGTAATTACTGGAGTTAACCCATTTCAGCCATTCTTAACAGTATCAACGGCAGCAGAGGAGCTTCACATGTCAGGTGCAGTATACTATGCAGGAATTGCAATGATCTTTGGATATCTTGTTTATAAATACATGAAAACCACAAATGCGTCTGAGAAAATGATATACAGAAGGGGAATAAATATAACAGCAGTATTTATGATACTTGATATAATATATCTTGGTATAACCGGATCTAATGAGCTTTCAACACTGCTTGTCATAGAGCCAATTAAATATGCAGCACTTGAACAGGATCTGGTTCCCACAACGTATGGAGCGCCTGAACATATATTTGGTATACTTATAAACCACCATCCTGCATATTATGTTAACCTCCCGCTTGCCCAGTCACTTCTTGCTTATCCATTTACCTTTGGTCACGGATACATTCCGGGACTTATAAACCTAACAACCTATCATGGTGTAACCGATTATGCTGTATGGCCACCATCATTCGTCCATGATACACTTGACCTTATGGTTGGCTTTGGAGTATTAATGGGCTTCTTCTGGTTATATGTCGTTGTTCAGTATTTCAGGAAGAAGGATCCATTAAGCCAGAAGCACACATTAATTGGAGGCCTTGTGGTTGCTGTGATGGGAGTGTTTACAATGGAGGATGGATGGTACACAGCAGAGGTTGGCAGGGTTCCATTCATTATTAAATCACCAACACCGGGTGGAATACTTGTTAACGGCCATATGTATTATGGTGTAATGACCATTGCACAGGCTGCATCAACATCGCCCATAGTGTTTCCTCTGGGTATTGCCATCATAGCGTTTTACATAATAATATTCCCGATAACCTTTTACTACGCCGCAAAGGTAATGAAACTCTCAAATGTTGAGGAGGATCTAAAGCTCGGAGAGGAGGACATAATAAAGGAAGAGGAAAGGAAGAACAAAGGGTCTACCGGCACCAAGGCTGGAATGAGGTGATTAAAATGGATTACTTATTTTCTATACATTTTGATGTTTTATTTCTTATTGTTGCGGTTGCTTCCATGGTAACAATGTTTGGAACAGAATTGATGGCTGTTGTTCCTGTAATAACCGGTTTAAAGAATGACAAGGTAAGATTAAATGTGCTTTCATACATTGTCCCGGTTTGGGAGGTTGTTGGTACATTCTTTGTGCTTTGGCTTGTTGACATGGAAAATGTTATACCTGTTTTAATGCCGGCCATGGCATATTCATTATTCCCGTTATTCGCAATATTTATCTTCTTCCTCGTTGCGAGAAATGCTTTTATTATATATGCCGAGTTCATGTGGCATGGCAATAAATACTTCGATGAGAGAAAGCTATACATAATATACGGCGTTGCGACCTTCATAATGGGACTCATGGCATTTTCAATTCTTGCAGCAATCACAAGTGGATATGGAATGTACCTTTATGGATACGGAAAATATTCAAGCATTGGTTACTCAAGCAGCTATACCAACTTTGTGAAATTATATTCACATGCAGATGTAATTGGATTTATAATCGGTGGACTAATACTTGCCAATGGAATAAGCAGGGTATTTTACAGACTTTCCGATATAAACAAACCCTTTGAAAGGGTTTTACCATTAATACTTGTCATAGTTGGTCTTGCAATATTTATGCCATCCTATTATTTCCTGTCACTAAAGGATTACATGGTAAACTCAGATTTCATAATAATACCCATAATTCTTGCATTAATAATACCAATTCTTTATATGTTTAAGTCAACAACATATCTAGCCTCCTATAAACCTTTTGTAATTCTTTTAAGCATAATATCTGTTGCCTTCCTGGAACTCAGGGTTTATCCATATGTATTTGGATACTCCAATAATCCAGCATTCATTCCTGATGTATTGACAGACTCTGCAATGCAGTACCTTGCTTTAATTATATCCGTGGTGGGCGGTACATGGCTGGTATTAATGATGATATACTACGGATATGTATCAAATCACAGAATGGCAAAAATCATACCACCAAGGGAGACACAGAGAGATAAAACAGCAAACACAACAAAAAACTAAATTTTTAGTAATATAAATTATTATATACCTTTTTTAAATTATGTTCTTAGGGGCTGTGGGGTAGCTTGGTATCCTACGGGCTTTGGGAGCCTGAGACTCCGATTCAAATTCGGACAGCCCCATTTCCGCAATGATGAAAATTACCAGTAAATGATTTATGATTAATGACGGGCAAGCTGAGCGGTTTTATAATAATTTTTATGGCAGGTATCTTGTTAAGTTTATTAAGAATAATTAAATATAAAACTATTAACATTGATTAAATAATGATTAAAAATTAAATTAATTTAGGGATTATCATAAAATGAGTTTACCTCAACACGATTGCCGTTTTTGTCGTATAAGAATATTCCCTGTCCCTCATCCACTGTTTTCATGTGGTGACCATCGCAGTATGGTTTGTTGTCTGATAAGCCGCATCCGCATATATGCACCTCCTTGTCGCCAACCTTAACAACATATGGCCTGTTTCTTTCATGCAGTACTATTCTTGACATAATTATAATATCAAAATCTATTATTAAAACATATTGTTTAAATCCGCGGTTAATATTAAGTACTCAAAAATAATTATTTTATATGGATTATATTGAGGCAAAAAGGGATGATTTAAATTACTCAAAAACTTACGGCGATACATACAATTTAATGATAAATGCAGGAAGGGCGGTGGCAAAATTCGTTTCATCAAAATTTAAACAGCATTCAAAGGTCTTAATTGTATGTGGAACAGGAAACAATGCGGGTGATGGTATTATGGCATCCAGTTTTTTAAACTGTATGGACGTTAAAATTCAGTTTATTAAAGAACCATTTGATCTTAAAACATATGAGGCAAGGAGGGCATTTAATGAGAATAATCAAAAATATTTTACCATAGAGGATCTGGATAAAAATATACAGGAATCTGAAATAATAATAGATGCAATTTTTGGTATAGGCATTAATGGCTCACCAAGGGAGCCATACAGTTCTGTAATATCCAAAATTAATTCAAGTGGTAAGATAATTGTATCGGTTGATGTGCCGTCAGGTTTCCCATATCCCGGATCTGTAAAGCCAGATTACACAGTTACATTTACAGGTATTAAGGATGGCATGACCAGTGAAACGTGTGGAGAAATAATTGTATCAGATATAGGCATTCCTGAAAACGTAATAAAGTACTCCGGGCCAGGTGATTTATTATATTTACCAAAACCATTGCCAGATTCCCATAAGGGCATGAATGGCAGGATTGCATTGATATCAGGATTCACATATTCAGGTTCAGCCATTATAGCGGCCAGGGCGGCATATAACACCGGGGTGGATCTGGTCAGGGTTTATACATCACAGAATAATTACAATATAATTTCTTCCTATTCGGCAGGTTTAATTGTAAGAACATTTAATGATCTTGATAATGATGACATTAATCAGAACGATGCCATACTAATTGGTCCTGGCCTTGGTTTAAGTCCGGGATACAGGGATATCCTTATAAATATTATTAAAAAATATAATGGAATAATAATAGCAGATGCAGATGCATTAAAACTTTTAAGCCCCGGGCATCTTGAGGGTAAAAAATGTGCAGTTACACCACATGCTGGAGAATTCAAAATGTTTTATGGGGTTGATGCAACAGAGGAGAATGCAGTTAAAATGTCAAAGAAATATGGTATCATTACTGTATTAAAGGGCAAGGTGGATATAATTACAGATGGGGATAACATATTTTATACATCTGGTGGAAATGCAAGGATGACAATGGGTGGAACCGGCGATATGCTGGCAGGACTAATAGCCGGTATGGCTGCAAAGCATATTAATCTGATAAGGGCATGCATGATTGGCACTTATATAAATAAGGAGGCTGCAAGAATATGCTATGATGATCTGGGCTATTATTATTCAATAGATGACATGATTAATAAAATACCCTATGTTATAAATAATAAGATTTAAAAGTGGATTATACATATATTTTTAATGTTAAATTTCCTGAAGGGGCCCTTAAAGGTACCAGAAATATCTATATGCGAGCTTTTTGAAAGAAATGCAGGTGTAAATAAAAGCCAGCCCTTTATGATATTTAGGGGAAAATTCATAACATACTTCAAATTTAGCAAGTACATAAATTCAATGGCCTATGAGTTAAAAGCTCACGGCGCATATCAAAATATAGTGGCAGTTGCAATAGAAAATCCACCAGAATTCCTGATATCTGTACTTGCTGCCATGAAGGCTGGTAATTCGGTTATGATATTTAATGAGGATAATTTAAACAACGAGGAATTGTTTTACTCCACTGTTAACAAAATGAACATAAAAACAGTTATTATTTGCAGTAAATATATAAAAAAAATAAAAATTCATGATGATTTAACATATATAGTTTCAGATGCAGGTTATTTTCTAACAACCGGAAAATCCCTTATAAATTCTTTAAAATCAAGAAATAGAATAAAATATGTTAAAAATATACTAAGCCTTGGGGATTTTATATATTCTGATAATTCCATTAATGAATACGCCAATAATCCTAATGTAAAGGTTATTTTTACGGATGGTGAGAATATATTCGCATTCGATGATAATGACATAACCTCTGAAACAATAATAATCAACTACTGGATGCCAAAGATAGACAGGAGGCCATATTTTTATTCTACAATGCCAGTTAACACACCACTTGGATTTTTATATGGAATTATGATCCCATTATCATTTTCTGGCACCTCCCTATATGGAGATTTAAAATTATTAAAAAAAATTGATGTGGATTTCTTAATATTAGATGGTATAGATCCCATAAATAACATGGGCATGGCATCCTATTTAGATGATATTAGATATTTTATTTCCCCAAATTACGATGAAAAACTGTATGAAAAAATATTAAAGGAATTTAAAAAGGGGTTAATATCAGGTTATTCAAGTAATTTATTGCTAACCACGCATTTAAATCCCTTTACTGACATAAGGCCAGGTTCCATGGGAATGATTTTAAACAACATTAATTATAAAATTGATGATGACCATATAATGTACATAAATTCTCCAATGGCGGCAGGTATATTTAACGGCAAGGAATTTATTAAACAGGAATGGTACAGTACTTATAGGATGGTAAAAATTATTGATGATTACTTTTATCCTCTATAAATTTTTTATTAAAAATAAAGAGAAGCCTGCCAAATAAAAGCGCTGTGAAAAAATTTGCTACAGCATAGGCAATATAATAGTATAATGCTATTATTATACCCGTTCCCAGTTCATATGCAGGCAGTATCAGAAATACAAAAAACCACAGAATTAAGACCAGAAAATTTGTTTTTGAAATCATATCCTTACCGGGCACACGTTTATAATACTTAAGTAGCAGTATGGAAAAAATTATACCAAAAACTATCCCTATAATAAATAATGATCTTATTTGACCATCTATCAATTCAGTAAGGAATATTGAATAGTATGCAGGTTTAATTCCAAAGGCATCCACGATTTCATCTATAAATACTATTATAATTGCAAAATTAACTATTGAACTTATAATAAAATAGATAAAACCTGATATAAGACCGTTTTTAATTCCTGATGTTACACTCCCCATAAAAACAGATGACAAATACACACATAACGTTTTCCAAATTCAATATAAAAATATTTAAATTTAAAATTTTATTTATTTCTGAAAGGTTTTTAACTGGTTTATTGTATTGTTTATTTCCTCTATTTTCTTTTCACGGTCGTTGATTATCTCTTCCAGTATTTCATTGAAATCCTTGGAAAGTTTGTAACCATGTATTGGTCTTCCCTTGCCCTCCTTTTTCATATTCCTTTTTACTATCCAGCCCTTTCTCCTGAGCCACTGCATGGCTATGGAAACCTC
>NZ_LKBG01000066.1 GCF_001402945.1 Acidiplasma aeolicum | reverse complement strand
CTTGTAAATAAAATTCCTGAAATATCCAGTGTATTAATAATATACGGTATAAAAAATGCAAATGTTCCCACCTCAATTGAACTTGCTATTCCACATGACCAGGCATAAATGGTTGTTCTTTTCATTACTGGATTGCCCATTAAATTCTTTATAATTTTTGTATATGTAATTTTTTGATGACCTGAATTCTTCCAGAATTCTGATTCGTTCATTTTCACGGAAAACACCAAAAGTATAAATGCTGGAATTACAGAGATAAGCATTGAAACCTTCCAGATCATTCCAGTATTTAAATGCATGATGATCATTGGAATTACAGAAAAATTTATGCCAAGTATTGCAAGGCTGGCCATTAATGTATTATTAGCACCAGTGATTTCTCTCTTTCCTGGAGGTATTAATTCCATTATGTATGCATATGTATTTGAAATATCAGATCCTGCAGGTATCCCTGCTATTAACCTGCTTACTATGAAAATGCCTGCACTGGGTGAAAGTGCAGATATAAATGCTGATATAATAAACAGAACCATGTTGATTTTATATCCATTTTTTCTTCCAAACCGATCTGTGATGATTCCACCTGAAAGTGATCCAAGTGCCACCCCCAGAATTGTGGCGCCTGTTACCAGACCAATCTGCAGCGAGCTGAGTGAAAAATATCTATCAATAAAGACAACAAGCATTGGAACTGCGAATATATTATATTCATCCAAAAATATTGAGAGAAGAAAGAATCTTGAGTATTTAAAATAAATTTGATTATTCCCCATGGAATGTTATTTAATTTTAATATTAAAAAAAGATTATTAGTGCAAATTTTACACCTTTTTATGAATGGTATTTATAAAATATTCATATGTGTAATATTTTCAAAAATCCAATATATTATAATTAAATAAATAGAATGGCTTATATCCATGATTGCTATTTTTAGTTATGGAAAGGATACTGGTTCTGGATGCCAGTGAGAGCCTTGGATTTAGATTTTCCAAGGATTATACCGATAAATATGAAATCATGCCATTATCCAGTGAGCATGGGCTTTATTCCCTGTTAAAATCCATTGAGAACCTGAATGATGATTTTGATTTTGTCATTAATAATTTTGAGATATCATATTATAATAGAAACACCGATTTGTTTGATTTAAATTTTAAAATGCAGGATATAATCAATGAAAAATTCAGATCCGCAAAAAAGATTTATATATCAACACAGATGGTATATTCATCATCCGGTGATAAAAAATCTGAGTCTGATAAAACTGAACCTGAAACATATTATGGAAGAACAAAGCTAATGGGTGAGGCCGAGGCAAAAAAGGATAATGATTATATTATATTCAGATCAGGTTTAATATATGGTAAATGTATTAAAAACATATATACGGACATACTTGTTTCACTTAGGGGAAGAACACCGTTGAAACTCGATAATAGCATAAGAATTAATCCAACACTGAACCGTGATGCCTCAATGGCAGTTGAGGCAATAATAAAATACAGCGACAATGATATATATAATCTGGCATCACCTGATAATATGACGCTTTATGATTTTGGCAGGAACATTGCGGGTGCACTGAATGTTGATAATTATAATTTCATAAAAATAAACAGTTCTAATTGTTATAATTACGATGTATCGTCAGAAAAAATTGAGAAAACTCTTAATTTTAAATTTTCAACATTGAACCTCATGAATTTTATGACATTTCTCAGGTAAGTACTTTGTTTGTCTTTAAATGGCCTATTTCAATTTAAAAATATAAAAAAATATTTATTACAAAAAATTGGATTTAATGAATAGTTTAAAACCCTTAATGTTATTACATATTATGATTGTTTTATCCACTGTTGGAAAGCTGCATAATGAAATAAAAAATTACACATATAAGGATCTTGCAGACCTGCCCGGATCACTTGGCTATCATGAGGTGTTCATAGCATATACTTCTGAGAAAGAATATAATAAAAATCCTGATGATTTCCCTGAAATATCAATGCTTAAAAGGTCCTATAATATTTATTTCAACGGTATAGACATGGATTTTTACAGAAATATTGAAAATGAATATAAAATAAGGCCGGAAAATGCGGAAACAACCACCAAAAAGAATCTTCTTGATATGCTCAATTCAATTACAAGGACGTATTTGGAGGGCTACTGGAAGGATGGTGATACAATAAATTCTGAGCTTACAGATAGCGTTTTCAGGGCAAAGCATAAATTCATGCTATCAATGAATCCGGATTACGAGGAAAAATACTGGGTGCCAATGCATGAAGAGATCTTTAAAAATATAATAAAAATAAACAGAGATCTTGCAATAATATCAGAGGTTGAAAGCTCGTTTTATTTTAAGGATAAATTAAAAAAATTATGATGTAATTTTATCGACAAAATTGCATCTTAATATGACCTTTGCCTTGCTAAGTGTTTTCGGTATTATTACATTTTTAACATTTATTATTGATATAACGTATTTATCAAACTGCTCACCGGTAATATCTGTAAATGTTAGATTTTCTATGTTTTTAAAGACTATTTTCCTTCCTATTTCCTCAAGATCCTTCCCGGATATATCCAGATCCTTTATGTTTTCTATATATTCCGATGAACCCTCCTTAAGACCCTTTATAAAGTTATCTGATAAATGCTTTGCATTATCTATTGAACCAACAAATGACCTGTATGCCTCATCTGTTATCTGCCCAATTGTTTTTCCAGTATCGCTGGATAATTTCTGTATTCTTTTATAAAGGTCTGAGCTTACACCCTTTATTGAAATTGTCTTTCTTATGACTGTCTCGTCCTCTGCATCCTCTTCCTTATTTTCAAGTTCCTTTTTTTCTGCCATAACTATCAGGTAATAATGGCTTATAAGTATATAAGTTTATTGGTTTACCAGATTATCTATAATTTATCAATTACATCCATTATGTTATCACCGGGCTTTATGCCAAGCTCCAATGCCCTCTGTGAGCATGAATTTACCTTTGAATTCAATACATCATTTATGTCATTTACGCCGGTTACCCTTACGGCTATATCACCCATTGCATTTGCAGCGTCAATGTTCAGGTAACCACACATGATATACCCTGTTTCTCCCTTTAAAACAACCATTGGTGCCTTGGTTCCGAGCTTAACATTAATGTACTCATATTTTT
>NZ_LKBG01000065.1 GCF_001402945.1 Acidiplasma aeolicum | reverse complement strand
CATATGTAAGTGGTGATATATTCAGAATAAATCCAAGTTTCAGAAAAATTCCAGATTCTGTTGTTATAATAGGTGGCGGATACATTGGCCTTGAAACAGCATCATTTTTATCAATCCTTGGTTCCAGGGTAAAACTGGTTGAGGTAAAGGACAGAATTCTTATAGATATGGATAAGGAAATTATTGATAAGCTCTATCCCCTGCTGCCGGAGATGGATGTTTATTTTAATAATGAGGTTAAATCAATAGAAAAGGTCAATGAAAGGTATAAGGTTAATTTGTTACAGGATAATGGTAACAGGGAGAGCATTTATGCTGATGCGGTAATAATGGCAACAGGTCGTGAACCTGTTTTCCCGGATGGACTTGATAAAATTGGAATAGTATATGATAGACATGGCATAAAGGTAAATTCTGGAATGCAGACGAATATAAAAAATATTTATGCCACAGGGGATGTGAATGGCATTACACCGTTATTCCATGCGGCAAAACGCCAGAGCCTGGTTGCGGCCCATAATATAATGTCTGATGGAAAATTAACTGATTACTATGACCCATTAAGTGTGCCGTATACATTATATACCATACCACAGATGTCCTATGTTGGCATTACACCTGAATATGCCATAAGAAATAATATTGAATACACAGAGGTTAAATATGATCTGAAGGAGGATACACTTGCCGAGGCCTTTGATGAAATGTACGGAGAAATAACATTGCTTGTTGACAAACGTATGAAAATTATAGGTGGTTATGCAATAGGAAACGATGCAGGGAACGTCATTAATGAAATAGCACTTGCAGTTAAAAATGGCCTTACAGCAAGGGATTTTGCAGAGATGGCACACCAGCACCCAATGACGTTTGAGGGGCTTGATACCGCTGCGAGAAAACTATTTTAAAGACATAACTTTTTATAAATTCTTTTAATTTCATTTAACGGTATGCCTATCCATGATGGCCTGTTTTTAATTTCATATAATAGTTCATATGAGGCTTTTTGAAGCAAAAAGAGGTCAATGGAGTTAAATAAATACTCTGGCATAATACCGATACTGCACATCACATTTTTATATGCATTTACGAATTTGACTGAAACATTGTCTAATATCTCATTTATATCATCGGGCCTGATGCATGATGATGAATAAATAAGGTAGCTCAATGATCTGAGCATGCCCGCAACATCTCTCAGGGGTATCTGCCTTACTGATCTTTCTGAAAGTTTTCTAAGGGGCTCTCCCTCAAAATCAATAACATAGTACTTTTCTGAATATATTATCTGGCCCAGATGATAATCACCATGTATCCTTATCTTATATATACCGGTGTAATCGAGACTTTTTATCATAATATTTAATTTATTTTTTAAACTTTCTATAATGCTATCTTCTATAAGTCCAGATTCTCTCAGATTATTAATTGTTTCTTCCATAACAGAATAAAAATCATCCATGGTGGCCAGAACTGGAATAAAATCCTCCTCACCTGAATAAAAAAGTACCCTGTGCATCCTTCCTGTTAATGTTCCAAGGTCACCTGCCATTCCAGTTAAAAAACCTTTTATTTTTTTCTCCAGTTCACTGTAATCTGAGGCCTCACTGCATATAGATGATATTTTTTTATTTGAATATGACCATAAATCTATTGAATTATAAATATATTCTGATATATTTATTAAGTAAATATTCCCGGAACGTGATGTGTAAACGGCATATCCCATGGGTGCAGGCACATTATCAAATCCATTTTTTATCAATACAACAGACATTCTTATATCAGGGTTCTCACCATACTGAAGAAATCTGTAATTTTTGCAGATTATATTTCCCATGATGAATGAACTGTTACTCTGTTCTGCCTTTATTGTCGCAAAATTGTCAGAATTGTTAAAATTGAAAAACTGTGTTTTTATGAATCCTAAAATGCCATTTTTTCCCTTTAATTCAATTTCAGACATGAATAGCCTTAAAATGGCATCTGCATAATCTTTGGAATAAAATGCATCATAAATTTTATTGTTATCCTGGCAGGAAATTAAAATTTCTCCGGAGCCTATGCTAACAGGGAAATAATAAAGATAATTGCCCATATTTGTCTGGAATTTTAATATCAAAAGTAGAAAATTATCAACATTAAATGAATCATAAACACTTACACCTGTAATTTCATCATTTTTATTTGAAAACCACCTCCGTGATTTTATATAATTTATTACCTCATTATTTAAGATTGATTCAGGATTGATCATAATCATCCACCAGGTCAAATGAATCGTCACGTTCGGGCACTATTAAATTAAACCAGAAAAATGACCTTGGGGTCATTGTGATGAAATAATTTAGGTCACCTATTCTTGGAAATGCTGCCTTTGTTATGGCCTCTATTGGCTTCAATCCTGCATATTCATGCAAATCTAGTTCAACATAGGTTGGACTTCTGGAGAGGTTAAAAAGGCATAGCATTCTCTGGTTTTCATATTCCCTTATATAAACAAGAACCCTTTTGTTTTTCTGATTTATAAATTTGATTGACCCCCTGCCAAGAAGTTCCTTGTAATCCTTTCTTATATTGATTATTTTGATCATCCATTTTAATAACGATGAATTCAGCCGCATCTCGGCCTCAACATTTACGCTCTCATAATTATAATTTGGATTTGTAATGACGGGTGAGTAAAGTTCCTCGGAATCTGCGGTTGAGAATCCAGCATTTCTATCATATGACCACTGCATGGGCGTCCTTACACCGTTTCTGTCACCCAAATAAATATTATCACCCATGCCTATCTCATCACCGTAATATATAATTGGCGTTCCAGGCAGTGAGAATATTAATGCATTAAGGAGTTCTATTGTATTTATATCATTATCCACAAGGGGTGCAAGCCTGCGCCTGATTCCAAGATTAAGCCTCATTTTTGGCAGCTTGGCATATTCCCTGAACATTATATCCCTTTCGGCATCAGTAACCATTTCGAGTGTGAGCTCATCATGGTTCCTTAAAAACGTGCACCAGTCGCAGTTATCTGGAACCGGAAGCGTCTGGTTTATAATATCCTCTATCGGATAATAATCCCTTTTTGCAAGTGCAATAAAAATTCTTGGCATCAATGGAAAATTAAATGCCATATGGAATTCATCCCCATTGCCAAAATATGCCCTTGCATCC
>NZ_LKBG01000064.1 GCF_001402945.1 Acidiplasma aeolicum | reverse complement strand
GCATATTACAGATCCAAAATTACCATCAGACATGACAGCAGCATCCATCTGTATGCTACCATCAAGCCTTGGCACTGATCCAGTTCCGGCGTTAAATAATATGTTATCCTCCATGGAAACAACAGAGTTCACCACAGCATTTAATGGATCCCCATCATATGCTATTTTATTTAAAATATCCTCCAAAATACCATTCATTGATAGTGGTGATCCGGCCCCACCGTGAATTAAGACTGCATTACTCATGGCCTTATATGCCTATAAAAATTAATAATTTATCCAAATAATGGATTGTATAATTTAAAGATTTAATTCTAAAAAGTCATTAAGTATGGCACCATTGGCGGAAATCACGGGTATTTTTGAATCATTCTCAATGATATTTTTCCCTGATATTCCAGGCATAAAGGTGCATGCAATATAAATCGCATCAATGTTTAATGATTTGTTTGCAATTTTTACAGCCTCGTTAAGATCATAAGGCTCTATATATCTAAGGTATCCATCATCCCTGCCCAGTGACAGGGATGCCATTGACCTAATGCCATAATGGTTAAGCCACTTTATTTCAAGTTCATGCCTCTTCTGTGCATACGGTGTAATTGTATATATCTTATTTCCATATTTTTTAATGTTTTTTATTATGCTTTCTGTTGAAAATATTACAGGGACGTCAAAAAATGATCTAATGTATGAAATTCCATTAATGAAAAATGCGCCATATGACCTTGCGTAAATAATGGCATCACAGCCCCTGAGAAAATCCCGGGCATTTTCCATGTGGTCTTTTATTAATTTCTTTTCATCATCATTGAATCCATGGCCAGGAACAAAGTCCATAATATATTTTTTAACATCATAACCAAGGGCTGAAAACGTTTTTTTATACTCGCAATCGAATCTCGGATGCTCTGATGATATTATGATTCCGATGCTTTTTCCCATTTTTTATCCCTCAGAATAAGGCTTAGCACTAAATACAATATAAATGCTATTACAAATCCTGAAATCCATGACGCGTCCTTGAGTATTATAAATATATGGTATTTTATGCCATATAACGGTGCAAAAACTATGAAGAATGTAATTATAAGTGTGATTATTGATACAGGGTTAAAGCCCTTTAGATATGTATATGATCCATTTCTTTTATAAACATCATCTATATTTAATTTAAATCCTTTCAACACAGCATAATCTGCAACTATAATTCCTGCTATGGGGCCCAAAAGTCCGGATATAAATAAAATCCATGTGCTGAAATATACATAAATGCCCTTTAAATACAGTGACCATGCACCAATTAATATGCCCAGCGCGGTTATTATTATTGTTCCCCTAAACCATGTTAATTTTGATGGGAATGTGTTATTTAAATCATATATTGGTGGTACAACATTGCTAAATATATTTGTATTTAAGGTTGTAAATGAATAGAAAATCAGTATAAATATTGCTATTGCGGGCACTGTTATGAACCTTATTATTAGAAGGCTTGGATCATATGTTGCACTCTTTGTTAGCACCTCTGTTATTGCAGACATTATGGCACCATAGGCAACAACAAGTGTGTAAAATATTGGAAGCCCTATCTGTCCAACAACCATGTGCTTAAAGTCCTTTCCAAACCTCATCATGTCAGGCCAGCTAATTACCTGCGTTGCATGTATGTTCGATACAAGAAATATCAGGAATATTGGTATTACCGATATTGATAAGGGTGCATATGGCTGATGAAGGGCAGATACGAGTGCAGCAGGATATAATGATACAAAGTATATGAATGTAAATGTCAGTGCTATAATTGATACCCACGGCATTATATAGCCAAGGAACTTTAAAGATGGTGACCCCCTTATGGGCTTTGCAAGAATAAGTATTATTGTTTGCACAATAATTATTGAAATAAATGTTCCCCAGAAAAGGTTAGGAAACAGTGATACAAGCAATGCCGGTGTAACCGATTTATATGATGCAAGGACAACCGCCCTTCCTGTTATTTCTAGGACAAACCCCATGACCGCCTCGGTGACAAGAAATGTTTGAACACCGAAGAATCCCATGGCGGCAAAAAACCTAATCCATGATGGAATATACGTTCCCCATATTCCGAATCTTGTCCTGTCAAGCTGTGGCTCTGCAAGCCCATATTTTACTGCACCATGGCTCTGTATAATTAAAGGTATTAGCGTTATTAAGTCACCGGCAAGGGCTATTAAAATTACCTGAATAACATTAAAGCCAAAGACTATACCGGCACTGCCCACAAGCATGGAATTCGGAGCCGCTATGCTTGCCCACACACCAAGAAGCGGTAAGTATCCCCAGTTCTTAACATTTTTTTCCACAGGTGCAATGTCCGGATTCCATAATAATCTATCATGATTGCCATCCATAATACCTCAATGTTACTGAATACTTAAAACTTTTAATGAATTAATTAAATTAATTTATTAATTATTGAATTTTTTTGCTTAAATAGTCAATTAAAACCGAATTTGATGATAATACCACGTTACCAGAAAATAATTTTAGCCTTTCAATAACCTCCGCCGTATGAAGTGCGGTGCACTGTATTACTATTATTCTGCTATTTTTTATTTTATCAGCATTTTCCTTAAATAAATTGCATAGTTCATCTGATTTTATACCTGCTATTAATTTTCCATCATCGGTATTTAAATAGAAATCATGCTCAATTTTTATATTCTTTTCACTGAACATTTGTATATCAGTTATACCCCTTGCTCTTGTATATGGCAGAATAACTGATATAGCATTTATTTTTAAATCAGCAATTCTATTCATTATTAAATCGGTTGGCAATAAAACATCCTCGGCATAACATTTAAGGATGTTTCTTATTGATTTCCTTCCATGTTCATTATATGTACCATAGCCACGGCCATAAACAATATATTTCACATTATTTTTTTTAAAATATTCACCGGCATGCTTTAAATCATTAATGAACTTATTTTCTTGATCATTATTTTCAGGATATCCATTATTTCCAGTCTCCTCCATTTTGTAATTAATTATTTCATATTTATTATTTAATCCAAAACTTAAGTCTTCAAGAACCGTATCATTATCTGCAGGCACAATCACTCCAACTCTTTCCAATAAAACACCATAAAGTAATTAATATTTTAGATAATGTGTGGAACCAGACCACAAGGTATGCAAATATATACGGATCA
>NZ_LKBG01000063.1 GCF_001402945.1 Acidiplasma aeolicum | reverse complement strand
TTTTAAATGAATATAATTTAAAAAGAAGTGAAAATTTTCAAAGGCTTAATAAACTGGTTGAAAGAAACCAGGAGATAGATAATGAATTAAAAAGGCTAAAGACAGTGCATGATACATTAAACTCTGCCGATGCATCTGCAATACCGGCATTGCTCCATGATATCTCTGTTATGACCTCAGAGAGGGATAAATTAACAGGGGAAATGGAGGCTTTTAAACCCCAGTACGATGCATATAAACAGCTGGAGGCTGAGGTAAAAGCCCTTGAGGCTGATATAAATGCCGGTGAAAGGGCTGAGGAGGAATATAACCGGTTAAAGGGATTTTTGGAATCAATGGACATAAATGAGCTAAATAAAGAATTTAATAATTATAACAATGAGGTTAATGAAATAATAAAAAACCTATCAGACATTGAGGGTAAATTAAATTTTGTTCCCGATTATAATGTTTATAATAATACATATGATCTTCAGTCCAGACTAAAAAAGTTGATGGACGATGAGAAACTTGAATCGGCCATTAGGGCCAAAATAGACATGTATAAGCAGAATATGGAATCAATGGAGGAAGACCTTAACAAAATAATAAGAGATCTAAAAGATCAGAATGATCGAATAAGGTTGCTTGAGAATGATGAAAATAAATATGCGGAGTTAAGGGCTGAATACGATGAACTTTCAGGGAAAATAAATCTTGCAATTGCAAAAATGGATACAAATAATTTGCAAAAAGATCATTATAATTTAGAAATAAAAAAATATTCAGGAGATTATGAAAGGCTTAAAAAAATAAGATCTGCAATTGTTAACCTTGAAAAAATAAGAGGGGCATTTGATGTTAATGGGATCCAGGCCCTTATAAGAAAGGATGCATCGGCATCAATTACAAATTTAACAAGAAAATATTTAATGTCATTTAATCTGGATTTTGACGATATAAGCATAGATGAAAACTTTAATATAAAGGTATCACAGAATTCAATGGAACAAACACTGGAATCACTGTCTGGTGGTGAAAAAACCGCCCTTGCAATAGCACTAAGGCTTTCTGTGGCGGAGTATGTCCTTGATAGAATCAGCACTGTTATCATGGACGAGCCCACAAATTTTCTTGATGAGGACAGAAGAAACAACTTAAAGGATATAATACAGTACTCACTTAAGGGTGAAACCAACATACCGCAGATGATAATTATCACACATCACAGTGAGCTAACCTCTGTTGCCGATAATTCATATGAGGTTGTCAAGGAAAATGGGACCTCCCATGTTATTTCGGGTTAAAATTAATAAATATAAATATTAATTTAATATTATTATGGATATGCTTGACATGGATTATTCAGATTCAGTTTATAGACCTGCAGAGGATTCATACATGGTAATGGATCATGCAAATCCCGGCGCCAGAATGCTGGAAATAGGCGCTGGGTCAGGCATAATATCAATTTATTTTGCATCCCTTGGTAAAATTGTTACCGCAACGGACATATCTGAAGACGCCATAAAATTAATTAAGCACAATGCAGAAAAAAACAATGTAAGAATCAATGTTATTGAGTCAGATCTTTTTGAAAATGTAAATGGGAAATATAATACAATAATTTTTAACCCACCATATTTGCCGGTGGAGGGAGAAAGCCCACAGTGGTCTGGTGGTTCTGATGGCTTTAAGGTTATTTCAAGATTTCTCAATGATGCATGGAAATATCTTGAAAAGCATGGAAACATTTACATTGTATTATCAGATTTAACCGACATAAACCTGTTAATTAAAAATTATAATAATAGGTATAATTTTAAAAAAATTGCGTCCATGGATTTTGATTTTGAATCAATATTCTTATATGAGCTTACAGTGATATCATGACCATAGAGGAAAGAATTAAGGAAATAGAAGACGAAATTAAAAAAACACAAAAAAATAAGGCCACAGAAAAGCATATAGGTATATTAAAGGCGAGAATATCAAAACTGGAACTTGAACAGGAATCACATAAAAAATCCTCCGGATACGGTTTTTCAGTTCCAAAAAGTGGTGATGCAACAGTTGCGCTTGTTGGATACCCAAACGTTGGAAAAAGTTCAATATTAAATGCACTGACAAATAAAAAAAGCACCGTTGGTAACTTTGCATTCACAACATTAAATGTAATTCCAGGAACATTGAACTATAACGGCGCACAGATACAGATACTGGATTTGCCTGGAATAATAGACAATGCCGCACTCGGAGCGGGCAGGGGCCGTGAGATTATAAGCACTGCCAGGAATGCGGATTTAATTGTCCTTGTAACAGATATTGAGGCAAAGGGCCTTGACAGGATAATAAATGAGCTGTACAAGTCTGGAATAGTATTAAACAAAAGAAAAAAGGATATATCATTAAAAAAATCAAATTATGGGGGATTAAGAATACATAAACCAAAGTTTGTTGACATTTCTGTGGATGACATAAGGGACATAGCAAAGGAATTCAAGATCGTAAATGGGGATATATACATAAGGGAGAATGTGGACATTGATGATTTAATAGATTTTTTCAAGGGCAATATTGTGTATATTAAGTCAATCATGGTAGTAAATAAGGTGGATATGCCACACGATGAAAATACCTTAAGGAATAAGATAGAAAAATTTGGGGACTATCTTGAGGTTTCAGCCACAACAATGTATAATATTGAAAAATTGAAGGAAAGAATATACAAATCACTTGATTTTGTCAGGGTTTACATGAGGAACAAGGCGGGAATCGTTGACTATGAGCGTCCCATGATATTAAACTCGGGATCAACTGTAAGGGACGTATGCCGTAAAATTAGCAGGGAGATGCTTGAAAATTTTAGATACGCAATTATAACAGGTCCATCAAGGAAAATAGAGGCAAAGGTTGGCCTTGATTATAGGGTTAATGATGAGGATGTGATAACAATAATAAGCAAATATTAAACGTCATATGATTTTAGTTTTATGAAAAAATTTATTAAATTACAATATTTTTATAACTAATACATTCAATATAATATGTATTAGCGACAAAGCAAAGGTGATAAACACATAATATCTATTATAAATCAAAATCCTTTATTTTTTTGCGTCAACAATATTAAAAGTAATTACATTTACAAAAAGTTTATATGTTAGTAATAACGGATATATAATGTTCAAAAATTATTTTCTTGATTAATATGGCAATTTCGTATATAAATTGGGATGC
>NZ_LKBG01000062.1 GCF_001402945.1 Acidiplasma aeolicum | reverse complement strand
AATAAGATAACATTTATAATGGTTATTTATTATAATAATTAATTTATTTAGTAGTATATTATGGCAAAATTCTTATATAAACAAACATTATTAAAATATTATGCAGCAGGATATACAAAAGAATGAACTAAAAAGCAGAATACCTTTCAGATTAGATAGATTACCTTTTAGCAGATGGCATGTTCTTGTGGTTATAGCCTTGGGTTTTACATGGATTCTGGATGGCCTTGAGGTCACAATGGTGGGCGTTATAGGTTCGGTACTGATAAGCCCAAAAACTCTTGATTTTACCTCTGCAGAGGTGGGATTCGTTGCCACTGCCTATTTAATTGGTGCTGTTATAGGCTCTGTATTTTTTGCCGAGTTAACAGACATACATGGACGGAAAAAATTATTTATGGTAACATTAAGCGTTTACATACTCGGTACGGTATTTACAGCATTTTCATTTAATTTTCCATCGTTTTTCCTGTTTAGATTTATTACAGGCCTTGGTATTGGTGGGGAATATGCTGCAATAAATTCGGCAATAGATGAACTAATGCCATCAAAATATCGTGGAAGAATAGACCTTGCAATCAATGGGAGCTGGTGGGTTGGCACCATAGTGGGTTCCATAGGCTCTCTTTATTTACTAAATACAAGCATATTTCCTATAAATTTGGGATGGAGATTATCATTCGCAATAGGTGCCATACTGGCAATAGCCGTTCTATTAATAAGGCGCTATGTTCCTGAATCGCCAAGATGGCTGTTAATGCATGGTAAACTTGATGAGGCCAGAGAAATTACCACAAATATTGAGGATACAGTATCAAAAAGCACAGGAAAGGACCTTGAACAAGTTTCAAGATATATAACCATAAAACCACAGAGGAGAATAAGGGCCAAGGAAATTGTGGATACGTTATTTAAAAAATATCCCAAAAGGACTGTACTTGGTTTATCATTAATGGCCGGTCAGGCATTCCTTTACAATGCAATATTTTTTACGTATGCTCTTGTGCTTAAGGTGTTCTATGGTATACCGTCTGATGAGATAGGCTATTTCATAATACCATTTGCAGTTGGAAACTTTGTTGGCCCTCTGGTGCTTGGAAAACTTTTTGATACAAGGGGTAGAAAGCTGATGATATCATTCACATACATTTTCTCAGGGGCCCTATTAATGCTAACAGCGTATTTATTTTACATAGGAGTTTTAAATGCAGTAACACAAACACTGCTCTGGTCAATTATCTTCTTTTTTGCCTCTGCAGGGGCATCATCAGCATATTTAACAGTAAGTGAGGTTTTTCCTGTTGAAATGAGGGCAATGGCCATAGCCGTGTTTTATTCAATAGGTACAGGTATAGGTGGTGTGCTTGCACCCTCGCTGTTTGGTATATTAATTGCCTCAAAATCTCCATTCAGCCTATCTATGGGATATTTGCTTGGGGCATCTCTAATGGTTATATCAGGAATTGTGGAGATTTTCCTTGGTGTAAAGGCAGAGAAAAAATCTCTTGAGGATGTGGCAAGACCACTCACCGCAGAGGATATTGAATCATATAATAAAGAACCGGTTAATTACAATAATGAGGAGGCAAATTAAATATATTTATTGAATTTCTTTTTTCTTTGTTTCTTTTTTGAACTCTGCCGGCAGCCGACCAAGCTTATAATCCGACTCATCGACGAATTTTATTAACCTTGAAAGCTGTGGATGTACCCTTTTAACCTCATTATACATTTTCAGTGCAACTGTTCTAAGATCAGGGTGCACCTGTGCATTTGACCTTAATTCAATGAAATATGTGAGTTCATTAAGATTGATATTAAATGCCACAGGGTATCTATATGCATACGGAACAATGTACTGGGCCAGATCGGGGCCATTTTTTTCTTTTATATCAAGATATAAATTTCTAGCTTTTTCCATTAATGTTACATAATCATTTTTTAGGTCTTCTGTTTTATTTATTGTTTCCGGTATATCATATCCATAATAAACGCTTAGTGGTTTTCTGACAATTGACATAAACCTGTGCCTCTGCAGCTCCCTGAATGCACCATAATTTGTATTAACCTGAAATAGATAATTTATTGCCTCAAATGGACGCCCAATTTTATGCCTCCTGTTTTTTCTTATTGAAATGAGATTATTTAATAGCCTTTCCTTTTCCTCCTTTGTTAGGTCTATGCTATTGTAATCTCCATAATAGCGGTAAACCATAAGTTTTAAGGCCTTATTTATTGCATTTTCCTCATCCTCATAATCAAGGAGTGAAACGGTATTTATTGATCCAAAGTTCTGCTGTTCCCTGTAACCTATAAGATCACGGGACATATTATACTCTATCTGTTCAATGCCATGTTTTGATGTGGCGTCATCTATGATCTCCGGCATTTCATTTTTTAATTCATTATAAATTAAATCCGCATATTTTAGGCTCTCCTTGGTTTTATACTCACCAAGACGCTCTATTAATGCTATAAATGCCCTACCATTACCAGATACACCAATATTCGTAAGTGTTGATGCCGGCAGAACTAGTCTAATCTCATCCAGTACAGATGATCTTAATGATGACTTATACGCCTTTGTTACTGAATCATCATCAATATTTTTTATCTCTGAATAATTATAAACTTTTCCGCCAATTTCAAAATTAAATTTCTCTATTGGATACATTTCCGAGTATATTTTAATCATATCATCGTATGATTTAGAGTAAAAATCAAAAAGTTCATTGCATAATTCATTGTATTCATTTTCATACTTTTTTATGCCTGCACCATCGGCATCCAGAAAAAGGTAATGGCCATTAACCTTTTTATTATATTTAACATATCTTGATGATTTTTCAAGATATGACAGGCCTATTCTTGATTCTTCTATAATTTTTGATAAAATATTTGAAACATTCTGTATGCCCATCTGTGCAGTTATAAGCTCAGATATTGATTCATCCCCATAATCGAGGAAGATTTTCTTATAAAAATCTATTGCCTTTTCTGGATTATTTTTAAATTCTTTTTCATAAACTGATCTTATATCCAAATTAACTGTTCTACTGTACCTTGACATTAAAGCCCCGCGGTCTATCATTTTTTCTGTTTTTATCAAAAAAACATCACGGTCATTATTTGAGAAATCCTGCATAAAAAGATATATAAACAAAAGATATATATAATTAATGCATGCAGTTTGTATAATATTTAAAATTTTTATTTATACACTTTAAAAAATTGATT
>NZ_LKBG01000061.1 GCF_001402945.1 Acidiplasma aeolicum | reverse complement strand
TCTTCGTAAATTGGTGTGATGTTAGCCACGGGTGAGCACTCACTGAGGCCGTAGCCCTCAACGAGCTTTGCACCTGTAAGTTCCTCAAACTTTTTCTGCAGTTCCACAGGCAGGGGTGCGGCACCGGAAATGCATACCCTTACATCCCTGATATTCCTCTTCTCAATATTCTTAAACTGGGTAATTGAATGGTATAACGTTGGTATTCCCGGAAATGCCGTTGGTTTTTTTCTCTCCATTAAATTAATTGTCATTTTAATATCTCTTGGGTCTGGTACAAGAATAATTTTGGATCCCTGTATCAATGGTGTTAGCATTGCGGTCATCATGCCGTAAACATGAAAAAATGGTATTGATGATAGATATGATAAATTCTCCTTGTACTTCGGTGGAAGCCATTCTATTATCTGGTATGCGTTTGCTATTAAATTATAATGTGTTAAAACTGCAGCCTTGGGAACGCCTGTTGTGCCTCCAGTGTACTGGAACAGGGCAGGATCATTCTGAGGGTCTATATCTACCGGTTCAGGAGATACTTTTATTCTATTTGGCCTCTTACAGATATATATCTTATCTGCTGCAGGAATTTTTGGCCTTTTTCTTATGGTTATCAGGGAATAAATTGCAGATATTACACCGGGAAGATAATCCTTAACCCTTACAACAAAAATATTTTTTAAATGTGCAGGATAAAATTTTATTACCTTATTTATAAATTCATCCATGACAACCATTGAACGTGCCCCAGAATCATATAGTTCCTCCCTTATCTCCTTCTCTGTATATAATGGGTTAACCTGGACGATAATTGCACCAAGCTTGGATATTGCAAAGAAAAATATGATGTACTGTGGTATATTTGGCAGCATAACTGCAATTCGGTCTCCCTTTGTTATTCCAAGTTCAGATAACCTGAATGAAAGGGCATCCACCTCATCCCTTAATTGCCCATAGCTTATTTTAAGTCCCATGAAGTCTACTGCTATATTATTCTTATATTTATCCACAGACCGGGAAAAGGCATCATATAAGCTTATCTTTGGTATATCAATGTGCCTGTGTACCCAGGGTGGATAATTTAATTTTAGTATATCATCCAGTTTTTCAGTAATTTCTTCCATCATTAAATCACCTGGACTTCACCGTGTATGCAGCCAGTATAAAATTAGGGCTGTTGAATCCAAGGTTTGTTTTTGACATGCTAAATGATGAGGCTTTCTGGTAAGTTGCATTTATTGTGGCATTATACATTATTATCTGACTTGCTGTTATGGTAAAATTTGGCTGCTCATTTATAATAAGGTTCGTATACGATGTATTATTTGCATATATGTGTGTTGCATACAGTGTAACATTTAATCCTGTTGCCATCGATGATTTAATTGTTGCGTACAATGACCCGTTAATATACTTTTTTAAAACAAGGTTGCTTATTGATACCTTTTGCATTACAACATGATATTCAGTTTGTCCACTAACATTTAATGTCGTAATTGTTGCATTTGTTAAAATCATTTCAGATGCTGTAATCCCGAAATCAGTCAGTGTCACAGGTTTTGCAGTAACAGTTGCTGAGTTTAGTGCCATGTAACCCGCAGTCATGGACAATAGAAGTGCAATGATTATCCCTGCTATTAGTATTATCTTATTTCTTTTTGATTTATGATTTTTTGCACTCTCTATAAATTTGACCATTTTTTATCACTAATTTATATTAACAAGCATTTATATATTAAATTTAAAAAATGGAGGTTAACACTTTTAATTGTAATATATAAATCTATTATATCCTGGAAAAACATTTAATATATTACCAAGGCTTATATATTTTATGAGCAGATCTGGCCAGATTGAAATTAAAAATATTAAAAATAAATATTATGCATACTATACTTTAAACATCTGGGATAAAAGGAATAAAAGGGAGATTAAAAAAACAAGATATCTGGGAAGGCTGGATAACGGGAATATAGTTATAAACCAAAAGTTCGTGGTTCCTGACAGGGCATTACAGTATGGGGACATAGCGGCAATTATGACCCTTAACAGGCAGTCACTTGATAAAATAGATAATATATTTGACAAATACAATAATGAAATTAAGGCACTTGCATTAATAATTGCACTTTATAAATCCCCGCTTGGTTACTCAAGATATTACTATAAAAGAAGCATACTTAGCCTAATATGGCCACGCCTTAAGATTATGAATAACAATATAAGTTATGTTTTAAGGTATCTGTCAAGGAGACGTGATAAATTTGAGAACCTTATGGAGATAAAAGAGGATATGCTTTTGCTTCACATTGAGATATCAATAATATCACAGATTGAGGAAAAAAATGAATTTAATGTGGTTATTTTGGATATACTTATAGATGCCATCAGCCTTAATATAATAAATTCAGATTATATTACCGATAAATTTTACAATATTGAAAAGTTCATTAATATGACCAGGTCTGTTAATAATGGTGGTGTTTTGATTCTGGAATCCGGTTTTAATACACCAAAAAACATACAAAAACTTATGAAAAATAATATTAATTTCATAATAGAGGGAAATGAAAATGATATTATAAAAATTAAAAACAGATTTAAAATGGAGAAGATTATACTTTACAGGGATTATAATGAACTTTTAAAAAAAAGCATATTTTTCTCAGAAAAAAGGATTGGAAAATTGTTATATTATATATTTTATGAGGGAAATGAGGATGTGGATTTTATTGAATTTAAGAAGGTAAGAAATTTAAAAATGGCCATATCAAACCTTGACATAAATCATAATCTTATTTATCAGGCAATCAACCTAAGGAATTTTATAGACCGTATTGTATCATACTCAAAATTCAGGCTTTATTCTGATAGCGTTTACTGGATTGATAGCAGGGCGATAGATGGCTATGTAATAATAAACACAATAGCGCTTAATTTTTATTTATCATTTTTTAGGCATTCGACATTTATACACCCGGGCAGAATGAGCTATATTGAATCTTTACTTTTGGAACTTTCATCTGTTAACGCCTTTATCATTAAGGATGATATTTATATATCAAAAATTCCGGGAGAACTGAGGAGAAAGATGGAAACAATAGATGAAAGTATAAATTTGGATGCATACAGGGAAATAATTAAAAGATGAAATATAAACACGAGTAAACCTTATTTGTTTTTAATTAAAATGGACTTCTTTTTAGATTTAAGGCCAGAGATTATCTTTATATCCTTTGAATTAACATTATAAAATTTGGATAG
>NZ_LKBG01000060.1 GCF_001402945.1 Acidiplasma aeolicum | reverse complement strand
GAGACAGAGGATGCCGATTTAATATACAAAGAAATTAAAAAATATAAATGGAAGTAAATGGAAAATGGTGATTTTTTTCCAAGGACTGCATTGATTACTGGTGCTGCTCGTGGTATAGGACTGGCTATTGCAAGAGAGCTTGATGGATATATAGATTACCTGATACTGGATGATGCCGGGTTATCTGTTACTGGGGAGACAGAGGATGCCGATTTAATATACAAAGAAATTAAAAAATATAAATGGAAGTCACAAATAATACCAACAAATATATTATTAAATAGCTTTGAACAGGCTAAAAAAATTTATGATTTGGGAATGGAAAATACAAAAGGGATTGACGTTTTAATTAATAACGCAGCCATATTAAATGACAAAATGGTTTTTAATATGACACCAGAGCAATGGGGTAAGGTTCTTGACTGTAATTTAAATGGTCATTTTTTTCTAACAAGTATGATAACAAAAGATTTTCGCAAAAATCTCTACGGACGAATTATAAATATAATATCTAGTTCCGGTCTCATTGGCGATTATGGTCAATCAAACTATGCAGCATCCAAAGGTGCGTTGTTTTCTTTAACCCGTGTTTGGGCACTTGAGCTTGCCAAATATGGAGTGACTGTAAATGCCATTGCCCCATTTGCACATACCCGAGTAACTGATATAATTCCAGATAATAAGCCATGGCTAGTTGATTATTTAAGAAAGGCCAAAACTGCAAACCCAGCAAGCGTTGGAAAACTATGTAAATTTTTGATAAGTCCAGATAGCAGGTATATAACAGGGCAATTATTTGGCATACGTGATGATGAATTTTATATATTTAGCCAGCCCCGTATAATTGATACTGTCAAGGGCGAGGTAACTCAGGATTTATTTAATTCAGCAATCAAAAAATGGGAAGATTTTGGCTGGCTTTACCCGCTTGAGAGTGATATTATGTATATGTCTAAAATAGATAGGTGAGTGTATGGATAGATTTAATAAGAAGATTTTAAATGCAGAGGAATTTAAGAAAATGGATGAGGAATATCAGAATGCTGTAAAGAAGGTTATAGTAAGCCACGTTGCAAATGAGCTTAAGGGTGCACTAGTATTTGATGAACCAGCAATCAGATTAGCACCAACACCACGTTATAAATGGCTTGTAAGCCGTAATACAATGCAGGAATTTGGACACCATATACTCTTTTTAAGACTCGCGCAGGATATAAATGCAGCATGGGATGAGAACAAAACTTTAACTTTATTTGATTACAAAATGAAAGAATGGGTAGAATTTGGAGTTATAAAAGCTTTTGGTGACGTGGCAGAATTAGTTGAACTAGATGATTTAATTGACAGCAGTTATGTACCCTTAGCAAATGTAGCCAAGGAAACATATCCTGAGGAAAAGTTTCACGTAGGACTTGGCAAGGAAATTTTAACTGATCTCATTGGAGAGGATAAAAATAATAAGGAGATTATCAACAAAAAACTTGAGGAAATATTTCCACTTACATTACAGTTTTTTGGCCGTGCAAAATCAAAGAACAATGAGTTATTTGTAAAATGGGGGATCAAAAAAAGATCAAATACAGATATGAGGCGCGATTATATAAATCGGGTTACAAGCATAGCCGAGTCATTAAAATTAGAACTACCACCAATACCAAAAGAATACAGGGATGAACTGGAAATTATGTAAAGTTTAATGTGGTGTAATATAATGCAAAATCAAAGTTTTCTATTATATGATATATTCTCTAATAATGTTCTTAAAAATCCCAACAAGATAGCTATTATTTTTAATAACATAAAAATTACATACAATGAGGTAAAAAGGAGGGCTGACAAATTAGCAAATTGGTTTACATTAAATGGATATAGAAAGGGGGATATAACAGTAGTACACCTTCCAAACAGTCCAGACTTTCTTATAGCACACCTTGCAATATCCAAATTAGGAGGTATAATATCCACCATGCACATGCCCTATGCAAGGGCTGATATAAAGAATGCCCTTGAAGAGATTAAACCTGCATTTATCATTACTGAATCAAGGTATAAGAATACTGACCTTATTAAATTATTTGAAGAGCTTTCAAATGAAATTGGAATATCACCTAGACTTATTTTCCGTTCAGAAGAGGATATCCCGAGCCATACCACTCTTGAAAGAATATATAAAGATTCCAATATAACTAATGATGCACCACAACAAAATGAATTATATGATTATGATAGCATGGGATTATTTTTTACATCCGGTACCGATGGACATCCTAAGGCCTGCCTGCATACATATGACACCCTCATAAAAAATGCCGTACAGGTTGTAAATGATTCAGGATTAAACAGCAATTCCGTAATGCTTTCCGGCAGCCCATTCACCCATTTGTTTGGTATTTTATCCTTGCATAGCAGCATAATTGCAGGCTGCACCCAGATAATGGAACCGTATTTTAATCCTGAAAAGTTCTTAGATTTAATTTCAAAATGCGGGGTCACACATTTATATTTAGTTCCCACAGAGATCGTGGATCTATTAAACGTTATTAAAAAAACTAATAGAATACCAAATACTGTAGAAGAGGTAAGAACTGGTGGTATGTTTGTAACAGAAAATATAGTTTATGAAACACAAAAATATATTGGAAACATAATACCCCATTGGGGAATGACAGAATTGGGAGCAGGCATATATAATTTAAGAACCTATCCAGCAATAATAAAAAGCCAGACTATAGGAAAACCTATTCCAGATACAGATGCAATAATATTAAATAGCGATGGTAAGGTTGCAGCAGTTAATGAAATCGGAGAAATATTATATAGAGGATATAATTTATTTAAATACTATTATCACAATGAGATAAAAACAAAAGAATCCTATATAGAAATTAATGGAAATAAATGGTTCAAAACTGGAGATAGTGGATATAAAGATGAGAACGGATATATACATTTTGCCGGCCGAAATAAGGAAATAATAGATCGCGGTGGTATGAAAATAAATGCCATAGAACTTGAAAACATTTTGTCATCATATGAAAAAATAATAGAATGTGCTGTGGTCCCGTTAAAACACGAAAGGCTTGGAGAAATTGCCTGCCTTGTATGCACGGCCAGTGATGCTAATATGACTCTTGAAGAAATTAGAAAATTCTTAGAGGTTAAAGGCGTATCCAAATATAAATGGCCAGAAAAATTATTGATAATAGAGGAAATGCCTAAAACACCAACAGGCAAAATTTCCAAAGGGGCTTTAAGAGAATTGGCAGCCAACTATAAAGAACTTGAGAATAAATGAAAAAATAATAGAATGTGCTGTGGTCCCGTTAAAACACGAAAGGCTTGGAGA
>NZ_LKBG01000059.1 GCF_001402945.1 Acidiplasma aeolicum | reverse complement strand
ATTAATTATTATAAGAGGTCGATGATAAATGTCTTATGACATGGAAAAATTTTTGTTTAAGAATCACTATCCAAACATTACTCCCTTGCTGTTCTCTCCCAGACCATATGTATTAAAATACTTCAAATAAACTGAATCCAGATGCCTTAAAAGAGAAAATGACCTTGCAGTTATTTCATTTGTATACTTTGTGACTGCATATAAATTTGGATATGCATCTGTTACCATATCTTCTTTAACAGGCACATTTATGTTACCGTATACTGCCGAGTATTATGCAGTATAACTTTCTTAACATTATTGTTATATGATGCCTTAAGTTATTGTATGTTCTCATTATATTAATTTCATAGCCATTGGATTTATATCCTCGAATTCTGGTGTGGATATAACTGCAGACAGATTAAAAAAATAATCAATACCTTTCATGGAACTATGTAATTTATCATAATAAGATATATTTCCAATTATATGGTTATTTGCATTAGTATCTTTTTTTGCTATGTCATATGATACTGGATAATGCCCTTTTTGTTTAATAATTCTATAATTTTTCTTCCAATAAATCCTGCACCGCCTGTAACTAAAATTTCCCTATTCCTGATTGACATGAAAGGTAATCTAATGTTTGTATAAATAAGTTTATTATACTATGTGTGAGGATGCGTAGAAAAATTTTTGTTCAAGATTTTGTAGATACTTTTAAATTATTTCTTTGAATACGGAAATGTGAAAATTGCTTATATTGGGGATTTCATTAATCATGGTACATCATTGCAGACTTCAGGCACTCCACTAGTTATAATTTTATCTCGAATGGAAAATGTAGCTTCAATAGATGTATACTGTCCAAAAATCAATAAAGTTACAGAAGAATTTCAAATACCAAAAAACGTAAATATTATTAGTTTCTACCGGTATGATCATCCCCTATCTATTATAAGGCTATTGCGTGTTCAATGGAACAATTATGATGTTGTAATTTTTAATATGTTGCCTACTGGCTTTGGTAATACATCAATAGCAAACGCTACAGCACTCATAATACCATTGTTCCTAACCAAATTATTAAGGATACGCAACATTAAAATAATATATCATAACTCTGTATTTACTAATGATTTTAAAATGTTAGGCTACAATTCTTTTTATAATAGGATTAGATCAAATATCCTTAGAGGAGTTGAAAAAATTATATTTAAAAACATTCCAACTTATGTACTCCTAAATTTATACAAAGAAAGAATAGACAAAGCCATTGGAGAAAACAAGGTACATGTATTAAATGCACATTACCTTGAAGCTATAACCACCATTTACATGAATAATTTAATAGAAAAGAAATTTTTAGAAATTAATAAATCTGAAACACTAACGATACTTCTACATGGTTACTGGGGACCACAGAAGAATATTGAATTAGCTTTATCCAATTTATCAAAATTAAAGAATAAAGGAGCTAAATTTAGACTCATCATTTCTGGTGGTGTGAATAGCCATTTTCCGGATTACGAATCAAAATTTAAAAACCTACTTGATTTATATTCTAATATAATTTATGAGTATTTGGGATATGTACAAGAAAAAGACCTTATAAATATATTCCTAAAAGCGGATCTCATTTTACTCCCATATAATGTTCCAGGTGGTCATTCAGGGGTTCTTGAACAGGGCATGTTTTTTGAAGTGCCTATCATCGCCTTTGATTTTCCAGAATATAGAGAACAGGCGTCAGGCAATCCTACAGTTAAGCTGATAAAACCAGAAGACTTGAGTACAGTTTTAATGTCAAATTTAAATTCTAATAAAAAAAATGATATTATCGAGATAGAAAACAAAATAATATTGGTTAATGATAATATTAAATCAATTCTAGACTAATTAAGAGGTGAAAATTAATTGGAGAAGAAAAATCTTAGAATCTTAATATATTCAGACCATTTTTATCCATCTATAGGTGGAAGTGAAAATTATGCCATAGATTTAGCTAATGAATTAACTAAAGAAGGCCATAAAGTTGGAGTTATAACAGCAAAAAAATCTATGGTAAAAGATACATTTCAATTCAAGGTATTCAGACTTCATAAACCTTTTTCGATTAAAAGAATAAATATAAACTTAATATAAACTTTATTGAAGTATTGCATATTATAAAAATATATAATCCGGATATATTTCATATAAATTATCAAACTGGTGGAGAAAATATTATTATACCATTTTTAAAGATTCTACATATACCAATAATAATTACATATCATCCTGATCATGTAGTTACTCTTGGAAAAATAATAGATGAATTACAGCTTTTATCAACGTTTAGAAGTGTTGACTCAATTATGGTCTAGTCTAAAATGGATGAAAAGAAATTCAAAAGTAAAGGCATTCCAGAAGAAAAGTTAAGTTTAATTGAGTTTACTGGAATAGACACTGAAAAATATAAATGTGTATACAAACATAGCGTAAATGAAAATTCTATTAAGCTCTTATGTATTGCACGATTGGATGAATCTCATAAATATAAAGGAATTCATGAACTGATTATGGGAATAAAGGGGATAAATGACCTTAAATTACCAGTTAAATTGCTAGTTAGCATAATTGGGGATGGCAACCTTAGAGAACAGTATGAGAAAGAATGCAAATTATACAATCTGAATAATATTGGCTTCCTAGGCAACTTAACTGTTGAAGAAATGATAAAAGAGATTTGTTATACTGATTTTCTTATTCTTCCATCAATAAACAAAGCAGAGGGTTTTGGAAGGGTTGTTTTAGAAGCATTAAGCTGTGGAACACCTGTCATAGTTTCAAAATATGCAGGAATAGCAGAATTGATAACAAGATTCAATGCTGGTATAGTATATGATCCATTTAAATTTGTAAGCATTTTTGATAAGCTTTTAAGCGTCTTAAATAATAAGCAAGAACTAGAAAAATTCATAAATAACGGAAAGAAATTAATAGCAGAAGAGGGTCTTTCTTTATCAAGTACAACAAAAGAAACAGTTAACTTATACTATAAGTATTTGAAAAACAAATAAGTTGTCAATTTGCAATACTTAATTTTTAATATATTACCTAAATTTTATAAGTTAAATTAATTTTTCTATGGAAAAATTACATTTAAATACATCTATATCAACTTATATTAAATTTGTTGAATAATTATGCAATTTAAAATATATTATGTTTCTATATAGGTTGTGTCCCATATTTTGTGTAAATATAAATCCCCCTGTTAATAATGAAATGATCATTAAATAACAGGGAGAAATACCTCTTTTGAAAGCAGGAGGTAATAAAATATGGAATATGGCAATATAAACATATCGGATATAGAGAAATTAATAGAACAGACA
>NZ_LKBG01000058.1 GCF_001402945.1 Acidiplasma aeolicum | reverse complement strand
TGTCATCGCTTATGGATTCACCAGTTTATGTTGATGAGGATTCAAATGTGCTTGATACTGTAAATGTACTTCTTAAAAATGGCCTTCATATAGTTCCGGTTGTGGATAAAAACATGAAGGTTACAGGGATCATAGGCATATCTGATATAATCAATATAATTGAAACCGGATCAGAGGAGGGTTTCTTTATAGAGGTTTCTGGCCTTGACCAGGATGACCGCGATCTATATGATATAACATATTTTATGGCAGACAAGTTCATTAAAAATGTGTGCAGGATAATTGGAAACACAGGAAAATTAATATTCAACATTAGGAAATACAAAACAGAGGGCAGGGGAAAATACTCTGTTAGAACAAAATTAATCACGCCAAAGATGACAATGGAAAGGGATGACGCTGACTACAATTACGGAAAATGCATAAGCAGAATTTTAAAAAATTATGAATCAACAATAAAAGAAAAATGATTTTATGGAATTTGCAGATAAAATTTTAAGTTATTTGGAAAGGCAATCCGAATACTGTGAGGTAAGATTTATACAATCCAGTGAGAATTATTACCATTATAATAATGGCAAGTATACAGGGTCCGGCCTTTCTGAGGATTCTGGATATGCTGTAAGGGTTCAAAACGGATCAATATCCATGGGGTTTTTTAATGATGACAATTTTGATGCCATAAGGGATAAACTTGATGCTGTAATAAAAAAATCCAGATTAAAGGGAAAGAACAAAATTGACCAGGGCGGTGGCATAAGGGATGCATGGAGGGAAAATGGAAAAAAAGCAGTTACAGATTTCCCGGATTCTGAAAAAATTGATATTTTAAAATCAGCAGATGCCTTAATGGATAATGCCGGTGCCAGCCTAAGAATGAACGCCCTTCATGATAGGCAAATAAAACAATTTTATATTAATTCATCAGGAACAGAGATTAATTCAGAATACTCAAGGATATACTATGTATACAATGCTGGAGTCTACGATTCAGGGTCATTTGAGGAGACATATAATGAATTTGGCTATACCGGCGGATATGAGAATCTACTTGAACTAAATCTGGAAGATATAATAAAAAATGATATTAAGTCAATTCAGGGTGCAATAAGGTCCCACAGGCCGGAGCCAGGCAAGTACGATGTTGTAATAGGGCCGGATATAAGCGGTATAGCCGCACATGAGTCTGCCGGCCATCCCATGGAATATGACCGTATTTCAGGAAGGGAGTCCGCACAGGCAGGCGAATCATTTATAAGGCCTGATAATTATCCTCTAAAAATAGGAAGCAGTGCAGTGAATATCATAGATGATCCCAATGTTGCAAAAAGCTTCGGCTATTATAAATATGATGATGAGGGAATTAGGGCCAAAAAAAGGTATTTGTATAAAAACGGGTACACATCAGAATTTATTTTAAACAGGGAAAGTGCGGGATTAAACAATTCAAAGTCAAATGGCGGTGGCAGGTCCTCAGACTGGGATATGGAGCCACTTGCAAGAATGAGCACAACCTATCTTGAGCCTGGGGATTATACATTCGATGAATTAATAGAGGATATAAGGAATGGAATATACATAAAAAATTATACCGAATGGAATATAGACGATATAAGATTTAATGAAAAATATGTTGGCAGGGAGGCATATATAATAAAGAACGGCAAAATTATGGAACAGGTTAGAAGGCCTGTGATAGAAACAAACACAGTAAAATTTTATACATCCATGGATGCAGTAGGAAATGATTTAAAATTCAGTGCCGGCATATGCGGAAAGGGAGACCCCGAGCAGGGTGTTGATGTCTGGATGGGAGGTCCCCATGCAAGGCTCAGGAATATGTATATAAAGTGATTCCCATGGATATTTTATACATATCAAAAAGGCTTGCCGAAATCTGTGATGAGTATTCAATAATTGAATTAAGAGATGATACCGAGGAATTGAGGTTTTCAAATAACACCATGGACATATTTAACAGGTGGTTTGATTCAGGAATAAAGATATTTGCATCCAGGGGAAAGAAAATAGCAGAGGCATCATTTAATGCAATTAACCTAAACTATGATTATATAATAGACAGAATAAAAAGGATGCTGTCAATAAGCCCTGATTACATTTCATATAATGGCATTAATCCTGAGAAAAATGATTATAATATGGAAATAACAAACTTTGAAAGGAGGGACATATACGATATTTCACAGCAGCTCATAGACGCATCATTAAAAAACGGTGCTGAAAGGTCTGCAGGTGTAATTTATCAATCATATGAAACGGTTCATGTTAAAACACCTTACAATGATGAAAAATTTTCAAGGCCCGGAATGGAGATTGTTTTGAGGTCCTTTAAGGGAAATTTATCAGGCCAGGAGAACTATCATTTTGGCCCCGGTTCAATTAAAAATATTGATCCCTACAGCATGGTAAATGCTGCAGTTCTTCCACTGCAGTCACAATATGATAATCTGGATATTCCTGAGGGGAAATATGATGTTATAATGTCCCCAAATGTAATTGGAAATCTTCTTTCATACAGCTCAGGCTTTTTTTCATTTTTTAACATAGAATCAGGAAGCAGCCCTTTTAAGAATATGCTGGACAAAAATGTGGCCTCAGGTTATGTTAATCTAAGCGATGAGCCCGCGAATATAAATGGCATTGGTTTCAATCCTGTTGATGATGAGGGCACACTGACAAAGAATCTTGAAATAATAAAAAATGGTACACTTAAAACATACCTGCATTCATATTCCACTGCCATGGAGGCCGGCACAAAAACCACAGGAAATGCCGGGATAATATATCCACATGCATGGCAGCTGCACATGCATGGTGGGAATAATAAATTTGATGATATAATTAATTCTGTTGACCATGGAATATTTATAAATAATGCATGGTACACAAGATTCCAGGACGAGGAAAATGGAATATTCTCAACAGTACCAAGGGACGGTGTATTTCTTATAAACAATGGAAAAATTAGCAAGGCCATGGGTGGAATAAGGATAAGTGATTCAATACCCAATATACTTAAAAATATTAAAAAGGTTTCATCTGAGGAAAAGTATGTAAAATGGTGGGATGAGATATCGCCATCAATCATGCCCTATGTTCTTGCTGAGGATGTTAACATTACAAAAGGGTTTTAATTTTCTTAAATTGAAATACCTAAATAATTTGCAAATAAAGTTTTATAGCAATAAACAATCCTAGTTTTATGCTTATTACATCAAGAGCATTTGTGGAAATATCCGTTATTATCATCCTGCTTCTGACAGCGGGACTTACCTCAGTTATTTTTATGAAATATCAGAAAAATCACGGTCTGCATCTACTGTACTGGGGACTGGGCCTTCTCGTCTTTGTTATTTCAGTATTCCTTGAGCTTTTAATGGCTGCGGGGATATTCTCCAGATTTTTAAT
>NZ_LKBG01000057.1 GCF_001402945.1 Acidiplasma aeolicum | reverse complement strand
TATTATACCATTGAATTTCCTTATAATAGCATCATCTATTGCATTTATTGCATCCTTAGCTGTGCATGATGTATTATAGTTATAGCCATTCCATTCCTTGGAAAATACATCCTCCTATGAAAAACATATACCTAACATTTTTTTATGCTTCCATGATATATTAAATTTGCTGAATTGTCATGCACAGAATTTGCAGTAAAAGTATTATATTATCCATTATTTTTTATATTAATATTTTCTCATTAAAATTATGGTAGATTTTCTGAAAATAAACTTATATAAAGGAAAAATGCTAAACATAAATAATAATCGGCTCTAAATTTAATAACATCTACAAAGGTTATTAATAAGAATTTAACAGAAACATGAGACTTTTCATCTATTAATTGTTCTTTGTAAATCCAATATTTTAATTTCATCTGCCCATATTGGAAAAATTCAGTATTTTCTAGTAATTTATTTAACATTTCAAGGCTTTTCTTAATCCTTCCTATGTATTTTACCATTTCTGAAGGGGTTTTAGGCTTAGAATTGCCCTCTTTATGTATACTATAAAATGATAATATATCTTTGGTCATTAGTAAATCTAAACCAGAGTGCAATAACTCATAAAATAGGAATTCATCCATATCACCAGGTAAGTTTACAAAGTAATCTAATGTATCTCTATCAATAATAGAGGATCTTATGCTAATGCTGCTTGAATTAACCAATCCACAATAATTAGTAATTTTTCTTAAATGTCTTTTTATTTTCTCATAAGGAATATAATAACCTTTATTAGGTTGTTTCCATAATTTTATTATTTTATTAGATGTTATATTATTTCCTTCACTATCTATTAAAGAAAATGAATTATGTATATAACCTAATTTATCATTCTTTGAAAATAGTTCTAATATCATTTCTAATTTATCGTTTTTAAATAAATCATCATCATCCAAAAAACATAATATGTCGCCTTTAGCTTCCTTAATGCCATATGCCATTAAATTTAATCTTTTCTGTTGAGTTTTTTAACAATGATTTTATAATTATATTTTTTATCTAATTTTACTGTGATATCAAAATTAGTTACAATAATTAAGTCATACTTTGATTGATGAATAGTTTGATTCAGCACAGAATTTATCGCATAATCAATATAATTCTTCCTCTTAAATGCACATATTATAACGCTTATATATGGTCATTCCATTTATTTACGGTAATATAAAATATGATATAAATATTATCACAAAATAAATAGAATAGGATTCATTAATATAAGTAATCATTTTATTGTAATTTTAATACGGTTGCTTATAATATCATACTGGTGTAAACAAAATAACAAAACAAATTGACGATTACGTAAAGGTTTTCAAGAATTATTCCTTAATATATTTACTATGTATATAATTTGATATTGTAATGTACAAGAATTATTCAAGAGAATGAAATCACAGTTAAATATAGATCATTTATTATCAAAATCATTGAATGGAATGATAATAAAAATATTCTCTTACATGATTGCATATATTATTGTAAATATGATAATGGGATCCATAGATATTATTTCGTTCCCTGAGACTATAATGGTATAAGGCATTGTTCTATAACATATTTCAATAATATTTATAATATTGATTTATCTAAAATATAGTTAAATAAATCAGTACATTATAGGAATGCCTTACCTTTACAAGTAAATATTATAAACTTTTATTTAAGAATTTCTGATATTTTCATTATTTATTGTTTATTTTGCATTAATTAATTGATAATTAACCTATCAATGATAATAATTATCATGAATTATATGATAAATAATAATAAATTGGATTAAGAATTTAAAAGAAATGTTTTAATATTGGAAACTGATAAGACATTTAGTGAAGCCAACAATTTAAATAATGTAATATTATATAATATTAATGGGTAAACTTGTATTTGTGCATATTGTAGAAAAAGGAGATTTGGAATTCAAAAGTATATTATTATGCTCTTCTATTAGGAAATACGGTGGTATCTATAAAGATTCTTTAATTTATGCAATTACACCAAGAAAAGATAAAGAAGTTTCATGCCAAACAAAAGAGATTTATAAAAAATTAAATGTTAAATATATTTATAAAAGCCTTAATATAAAATGGTATGATCAACCATATTTAAACTCAATTTATGGTGCTGCATTTATTGAAAAATATTATTTAAACAGTGATGTATCATTTGTATATGTTGATGCAGATACTTTTTTTATTAAGCAACCTGATAAATTAGACCTTGAAAAAAATAAAGTTCAAATAGCAACGACACCAATAGATTCTATAAAAGCTGAGATTGCCAATAGCGATATAAATGATATAAGCGAATATTGGAAACATGTATACAAGCTATTTAATGTTGATATTAATAAATTATGGTGCATTAAAACCCTACATGATAATAAAAATATTGTGGCTTATTTTAACATAGGAATCATTTCTGTAAAACCAAGTTTACAAATTTTTCAAGAATGCTTGGAGAAAATAGAAATGGCATACAATGACCCGTATTTTTCTGGATTGCCAAAAGGTTCATTAGAAAGATTCTATTTAGATCAAGTTTTTACTTCGGCTGCTGTAGTAAAACATCCAAGAGATAAAATCTTATTATTAGATTCTAACTATAATTATTCATTGCCTGTGATGAAACATATTGATCAAAAAAAATTCAAAACTATTGTACATATTCATTATCATCATATGTTTTTTTATAGAAGGACTTTAAAAATTTTTCAAGAAAATGTAGATATTTATAATTTTTTAAAATTATATGTTCCATTTCAACTAGATAAAAAAATTAGAACAATCTTATTTATAAAATCCCATATTCCAATCAAAATTAAAAATTATTTAAGAGAGACAAGTTTAATGAAATATATTAACAAAGTGCTAAACAAAGTGGGCATTAATGTTGGATAAAATTATAACCATATGTTCGCTTAAAAGGCATTCTTTGTTATTTATATATAATTATTTATCAAATCTAAGGGAATAAAATAACGCATATTATTATTCTATTACTTCTTATTTAAAATATGTCAAGAAAAAATATATTATACATATTAAATATTAATAATAGCATAATCAAACATAAATTACGGCAGTTAAATTAACTAAAAGTATCATTATAATATGAGATTAACCAGAAATATTTAAAATCAATGGTCTAAGTAAATGATTTAAAATAATAAAAAAATGTTAAACAAAGTTTATATAAACAATAAATGTTTATTTTTGCACATTGCTATTAAAATATTATAGTTATAAAAGTCAGAAATCATGAAAAACCTTATTTAGCCTCAGCTATATGACGATATAGCTGTGGGAATCGGAGGCGGCTGTTATGCAACTTGACCTTTGAGGTCGTTAGTCAGAATAGCCGCCCTTCGACTCGATTTCATACCTTATTAATATTTAATAAGGTGAATAGGAGTTTGTCGAGTCTTCGATTCTGA
>NZ_LKBG01000056.1 GCF_001402945.1 Acidiplasma aeolicum | reverse complement strand
GAGTACTTTCTGATTCTATCCTCCGCAACTATTTTATCCAACCTTTGCATAATTAATGGGATGTGGTTCGCTGCCATATCCCACTAATAATTTTCAAATTAATAAATATGACAATTGTCGAACAAATTATGAAGGTTTGGACACGCTAGAATATTTGTATTTAAATTCCAGAAATTCATAATAAACTCAGTGGCTTTCTTTCTGGTATATTAATTTGTAAGAATAATGAAGATTTTTAAATTATGCATAAAGTATTTAAACCAATAACACTTATATTCTAAACATGGAAATACTGGCAATGCCTGTTACAGATGGTATGGTTGACATGCCGGGGAAGGCCAGGGAGGTCCATATCTTTAAAATATCTGATAACAGGAATAAATGCAATCTTATTAAAAAATATAAAAATCCTGCCCTGGAGATAAAATCCGATGGTGGCCTTCCAATGCTTGAAACACTGTTTAAGTATGGTGTGAACACATTAATAGTGCCTGGAATTGGAGAGCCCGGACTTAATTTTTTGGATAATAAAATAAAGGTATATATTTCAGGCGGAGAGGAAACAGAATGCATTAAAAATTATTTATTAAATAAGCTAAAATCAACAGACAAACCAACAATATCCGATTGTTCAAAGGAATTATTAAAGAAATCGGCCAAATATAAGAATAAAATATAATTTATATTTATTAAATCACATATTTTTTATGGGAAATAAGTGGGAAATTTTATTTATATATTTATCATAATGTTTAAATGACAGCCTTTATTATTGGAAGATTTCAGCCATTTCATAAGGGGCATTTGGAAATCATAAAAACAATACTTAAGGATAATGATCATGTTATCATAGGTATCGGAAGCGCACAGTTCTCACATACACTTACAAATCCATTTACAGCAGGTGAAAGATACTTAATGATATCAAATACACTGGAGGCAAACAACATAAAAAATTTCTATATTGTACCAATAGAGGATGTAAACTCCAATCCAATGTGGGTTGCCCATGTTGAATCATTAACACCGCCATTTTCAAGGGTTTATACAAATAATCCATTGGTTAAAAGATTGTTTTATGAGAAAAAATACGAGGTCAGGAGTCTTCCCCTGCTTAACAGAAAATCATGGTCTGGAACCAGAATAAGGGAGAAGATGATCAAGGGACTGGACTGGAAGGATGATGTTCCGGAAACAGTTTATAATATAATAACAAATTGCCTTGACGGGATAAACAGAATAAGGGAACTTGCGAATACTGATGAAGACCCAATATAATAAACTATTTATTTTAAATATGAATATGAAATAAATGAATTTAAAAATGCGTTTAATAACCGCCTCATACAGGCAGAGCGATGTTACAGTGGAATTGTATGGAAGAACTGCTGATGGAAAATCTGTAACCGCTTTATATTTTGGATTTAAGCCATATTTCTATTATGTTAACCCAGATGATGAATGCATTAAAAAAATTAAGGAGAATCCTGAGTTTCTGGATATGCAGGATAAAACATTGTTTCTTGATGGCCGGAACCAGAATGTAAAAAAAATATACATAAAATCTCCCTGGAAGGTACCTGAAATGAGAAAAATATGCAGCTGTGAGGCTCTTGCTGCAGATATACCGTTCCATCACAGGTTTCTTTATGATTTTGATCTGGGTCCATCAGTAGAAATAGATGGGGAAGAATTAGACGATGAAAAAAATAATTATACGACAGATTATGTTATAAAGATAAATGAAATAAAAAATGCAGAACCATTTAATCCTGATCTTAAGATATTATCATTTGATATTGAGAATTCAATAAAATCCAAGGAAATATATGTCATTGGTTATGCAATATATTTTAATGGGTCCATAAGGCAGGGTTCCATATCATCTGATGAGGAATCCATATTAAGGAATTTTAATAAACTAATACAGGATGAGGACCCAGATATAATAACCGGATACAATATAGATGGCTATGACCTGCCCTTACTTGAAGAAAGGATGAGGGAGCATCATTTAAGCTTCAATATCGGCCGCGATTTTCTTCCACCAAGAAGAATAATGAACCAGTTCTGGAGGCTCCATGGCAGGGTTGTTGATGATGCATGGTGGGAGGTAAAAAAGGTTTTAAAGCCAAAGCATGAAAGCCTAAACTATGTTGCAAATTATCTTTTAAATGAGGGCAAGGAAAACGTTGACAGATTAAATATAGAGGATGAATGGAAGAACCGTAAGGATGATGTAATAAAATACTGCATTAAGGATGCCTACCTTGCACTGGAAATCTACAGAAAAATAAGGATACTCGACAGGAATTTATACATGTCCACGGTCTCAATGCTCCCACTGGATGATGTCACAAACGGCGGCACCAGTACATATGTGGATTCAATTTTAATTAGAAGGGCAGACAGGTTAAATATTGCTGTTCCAATGAGCGCAAGATCAGCCTCAAATGAAACCTACGAGGGTGGATATGTTCACAGCATAGAGCCGGGTTTATATGATATGGTTGTTGTTCTGGACTTTAAAAGCATGTACCCATCAATGATAATAAAGTACAATATTTGTTTTACAACATTAAGCCCTGAGGGTACAATTGTTGCACCGAACGGTGCCAGATTTCTTTCCCCAGATGTTAAAAAAGGGCTGATTCCTCAAATACTGGAAGAATTAATGAAGGATAGAGACTCTGTAAAAAAACAGATGAAAACCGATAAGGAGAATTATGAATACCTTGATGGATTGCAGGCTGCAATAAAGGTTCTTATGAATACATTCTATGGCGTTCTGGGTACGTCATTTTACAGATTTACTAACAGGGAGATCAGCAGTGCCATCACCGCATTTGCCCGAGATACAATAACGACAATAATAAAAGAACTAGAAAATAAAAAGTTAAGGGTAATATATGGCGATACAGATTCCATTTTTATTGAGTCTGGCAAAAAAACACTTGATGAGGCAGTTAAATTTGGAAATGATTTAAGTTCAAGCATCTCTAAGGAAAATAATCTTACACTGGAATTTGAAAAAATTATGGACCCATTATTTTCACATGGGGCAAAAAAAAGATATGCAGGGAAAATTGTATACCCTGAGGATAAAAGGGGCGAAATACTTGTCAGGGGATATGAAACAAGGAGAACCGATTCATTTGATCTCCAGAGCGAGGCATTAAATAATGTATTTGAGCTTGTTCTTGACCGTAACATTGATGGGGCAAAAAAATATGCTGAGGATTTAATTAAAAAGGTTTCAAACGGCGATGTTGATATTGAAAAGCTTGTAATATCCAGAAGCGTAAAGGAATTCTCCACATATAAGAATGCAGATTCAATGGCAAATGTAAATGCTGCCAGAAAAATGATTGAACGTGGGGAAACATTTATTCCGGGAATGAAGGTTTCATGGATTGTCACAAATTCCAAAAAGACACCGCAGGAGGTTGAACCGTTTATTGACGGAATGCCATTCAATTACAGGCCGGATTATGAATATTACTCCAAGAGGTTGCAGGAAACACTTAACAGGGTTCTTGAGAGTCTGGATAAGGAGATAAAAATATTTAAGGATCCGCAGGCCAAGCTAACTGATAATTTCACTGAGGTCAGGGAGGAAAAACCAAAACAGAAAAAGAATATAGAGGATTATTTCAAATAATTTATGAATAAACTTTTTATCAATCAAATAGTTTAAATAATATAGATAAATTACTTATCCATGAAGGAGGATTTAAGATCTTTAATATTTACATCCCTTGGTCATTTTACAAACGATGGTAATTTCCTGTTATTTCCAACTTTAATAGCGTATTATAAGTTAATTCCTGGGGTCAGCGTTCCATTACTAGGTGCAATGGCAATTGTATATAATTTAATTTCAGGGTTCCTGGGTTCACCAATAGGCAGGCTTGCTGACAGGATTGATCATGATGGTTTCCTTATATTCACAGGCATTTTTATTGAGGCAACATCGGTAATGCTCTTTGGTGTTTCCTTTATAGTAAGCCATAACATAATTGATTATACCATACTTATTGCAGCCGTTCTTCTTGGCATAGGACAGGCATTTTATCATCCGATAGGCGCATCAATACTTTCATTCACATATGGGAAAAAAAGGTCACCAACAGCAATGGGTTATAATGGTTCCTTTGGAAGCATAGGCAGGGCAGTGATACCGTTTATACTTGTATATTCAATTGATTTCTTTGGTAAGGTAAATGGACTTTATATAATAGGCGTCTATACATTTGCCTCAGCCTTTATTATACTGGCAGGCCTTAGCTTTTTCAGAAGAAGCAAATATAAAATTGATGAGGGAAAGGTCACCAAAATCACCAGGGAAAAACCAAAACTCGGTGATTATAAAAAATTCTTAATTGCCCTTACGTTAATAGTATTTATAAGGTCAATATTTATGATGGGTACTGTTACATTTGTCCCAGACTATTTGGATGATGTCCTTAATTCAAAAATATTAATGGGTGATGTTGTTTCAATAAGCTTTTTAAGTGCAGTTGCCGGCCAGCCATATTTTGGGTCAATGGTAAGAAAACGCGGTGGAAGATTCACTGTGGCACTAACCACAATTTTATCAACAATATTTTTTGGCATTTTTTTAATTGTTCATACATTTGCCCTGCTAACAGTGGTTTATCTATTATATGTATTTGCCGCATTCAGTGGCTTCCCGGTGCTCCTTGGATACGTTGCACAGGTAATACCATCGGAATTCTCAACAGAGTCAAATGCGCTTATATGGAGTTTTGGAAACATAGTTGGCGGGTCAGTTGGTATAGCCATAGTAACCCTGCTTCTGTTCCTTAAGGTGACACTGTTTACCTCATTTGTATACATGCTTATATTTGCAATAATTTCCGTTATACTCCTGCCATTGCTTCCAAAAAACAAAAAGGAGTCAGACAAATTAAAAAATGCCTCTTAAAATAATTAGTATAATCTTATTTTATAATTTTTTAACCATTCTATATCACTGTTATATATATCGCGTATATCTGTCAGGCCATAGTAAATCATTGCCAGTCGCTCAAGGCCAAGACCAAAGGCCAGAACTGGATATTTTAAGCCTATTGGCCCTGTGACCTCGGGCCTGAATATGCCCGATCCACCAAGCTCAACCTCCTTTCCGTTTATTTCAACAACAACATCCATGCTGGGTTCTGTGTATGGATAATATGATGGAATAAGCCTTATTTTATTAAAACCAAGCCTTGAGTAGAATTCCCTTAAAAGCCATTTTAATGTTGACAGGTTGGCATCCCTGGCATAAACTGCACCCTCTATTTGATAAAGCTCAGAAAGGTGCTTCCAGTCAACACTTTCATGCCTGAATACCTTTTCTATTGAAAATATATACTGTGGTGGGTTTCTATTATTATACAGGTATCTTATTGTATTTACTGTTGTGTGAGTTCTCATAATAATTTTTTTGCCCTCTTCCTCAGACCATTTATAATTCCAGCCAGAATAACTTTTATAGCCATTTTCATGGACATTTTTCACCAGGTCAATTATTTCAGGATTTTCAAATTCCGGTAATCTGTCTGAATCAAGGTAAAATGTATCCTGAAGGTCACGGGCAGGGTGATCCTGTGGTATAAAAAGCATGTCCATATTCCATGCTGTGTATTCTATAAAATGTCCATGCATTTCTGTGAATCCCATTTCTGTAAATATCCTTCTTATGTTTCTTATTAGCTGTGTAAGAGGGTGAAGGCCCCCACCTGAGGCTTCCTCCGGCCTCATATTCAAATCATATGGCCTGAAAACAATATTTTTATAACTTCCAGATGTTATCATTTCGGATGTCAGCTGGCCTGAATACTGATTGCCTGTGTAACCTGAAAGAACCTTTAGGCCATTTTCATTAATGCTTATTATTCTATCAATGTTTGTTTTTTCCCTTATAAGATTTCGTTTTTTTAAAAAATCTATGATACCTGCATCAGGAACGCTGCCTGAAATTATTTCATTTATTCCCTTTTTAAGGTCTTCAACATAATCCAATAATCTGGTATCCCTGTATATTAGCTCACCATTTACAGGTTTTATTCCATATTTTGCCAGATTTGATAATGCAATTCCAAAACAATCCTTAAACATGGTTTTAATATCGCTTAATTTTGCCCTTCCAGCATTTTTTAGGTATTTATACAATTTTTCCTCAGGAAAACCATCTTTTAGATATCCCATTGCCTCGTCTGTTACAATGTAGGTTGTTTTTTTTCTCTCCGTACTTTTTATAAGATTTTTGGCAATAAGATAGGATATTGCGCTTGATATATTTCTCTGATCAAGACCATCTATAATAATTTCATATTCTGATTTTTCTCCATTTTCCTTTAAATATTTTAAAACCAGATATTCGCTGTAACTAATTCCGGTGCCCTGCATTGTATCAATATATCCTGATGATATTAAAAAATTATGAAATTATAATAACATGATTTTTTATTATTATGGGAAATTATTTAAATAATAATATACCATTAAAGTATGTGGATTACGTACCTGATACATCGGTTATTATTGACGGTCGGTTTACCTCCTTCATTAAGGATCATGAGGGTTCCAGGGTAATACTTCCCGAGGCCATGCTTGCTGAGGTTGAGCATCAGGCAAATGAGGGGAGGTCCATAGGATTCGCTGCCCTCGAGGAGCTAAAAAGGTTGAGGGAGCTTGAAAATGCTGGAAAAATTTACATAGAAATATATGGAAAAAGGCCACAGGACTGGCAGATTAGAAGGGCTCACAGTGGGGAAATTGATAATATAATAAGGGATGTGGCGCTTGAATATAACGCCACCCTTGTAACCGGGGACAACATACAGAGGGATATTGCAATAATTAAGGGTATTAATGTTGAATACCTTAAATCACTTGAAAAGGAATTTAAGACAATAGAGGAATTTTTTGAGGAGAATACAACATCTGTTCATTTGAAGGCGAATATGAAGCCATTGTTAAAAAATGGGTATCCTGGAAGCATTGTACTTGAGGAATTAAGTTACATTGTAACAAAGGAGGAGCTGGAAAGCATTGCAAGTGATATTGTTAAAAGGGGTAAATTCGAGGATGAATCATTTATAGAAATGGATATGTTCGGTGCCACTGTTATACAGCTAAAAAACATAAGAATTGTCATAACACGGCCCCCGTTTTCAGATTCACTTGAAATAACAGCGGTCAGGCCGGTTAAAAAAACAACAATAAGTGATTATAATATAGATAAAAAATTATATGAAAGGCTGGAAAACAGGGCAAACGGAATTCTTGTTGCCGGTTCCCCGGGTGCAGGCAAGAGTACCTTTGTAACTGCACTTGCTGAATTTTATGCATCAAAGAAAAAGATCGTTAAAACAATGGAAAAACCAAGGGATTTGCAGGTATGTGATAAAATAACACAGTATACAAGCCTTGAGGGGGATATGGAAAAAACCGGTGACATATTATTACTGGTAAGGGAGGATTACACAGTATTTGATGAAATGAGGGTAACATCAGATTTTAAGGTTTTTGCAGATTTAAGGCTTGCAGGGGTGGGAATGATAGGCGTTGTACATGCAACAAAGGCCACCGATGCAATTCAGAGATTTATAGGCAGAATCGAGCTGGGCTTAATACCACAGGTTATAGATACAATACTCTTTATAGAAAGCGGTAAGATATCACAGGTATTAACCACTGAATATGTTGTAAAGGTGCCATATGGGCTTAATCAGGAGGATCTGGCCAGGCCTGTCATAGTTATTAAGGACTTCATGAAGAATAAACCGGTAAGTGAGATATACACATTCGGGGATCAGGTTGTGGTTGTTCCGGTTGGCGAGGTTCAGGGCAAAAATCCGCTTTATTCTCTTGCTGCAGGAAAAATAAAGGATGAAATATCAAAATTCCTTAACACTGAGAAGGTTTCTGTTGACCTAATTTCTGATAACCGTGCAATCATAAAAATTCCGGACACATTAATACCAAAGTTAATAGGAAAGAAGGGTGACACAATATCGAATTTTGAAAATATATTTGGGGTAAAGCTTGATGTTGATACCCTTGATGAGGACGTAAATGTATTGCAGGATGCGGTTTTTGAAATTAAAAATAAAACAATATTCATTGATATTGGATCAAGAAATAAACCTGTCAAAATCTATGTTGACGGCATATTAATAATGCAGGCAAGATCATCATCCAAGGGAATGATAAAACTAAGAATAAACAGTGATACAGGGTCATCATTATATAAATATATAAAACAGGGCAAAAAGATTCAATATATGATATCGGATGACGAAAAGAAATAAATAAATATTATGTAATAAAATAATGATTTAAATATCATCCTATAATTTCAATTTATGTATTCATATGAAAGAACAGTGGATAAAAATGCTGAACAGGTATTTGGAGAGCTGCATAAAATTTTAAAGGAAAACAACTGGGTAATAATGTCATATATAGATGTTAAGGAGATTTTTTCTAAAATGAAGGAAAAATTAAATCCATATTATATACTGGACGTTTGCTTTCCACCAGCTGCAGTGGAGTTGATAAGGGATTCAATTGACATAGGCGCTTTTATACCATGCAAGCTTGTTTTAATAGAAAATGATGGAAAAACCAGAATTCTTATGCCGAAGCCATCAGTATTTTCAAGGGAATACCTTAATTCGGATGGAAAAATAGCAGAAAAGTATGAAAGTGCTTTAATAGAATTGATAAATAAAATTTAACCATAAACTTTAACTTACTGAATTCTAATACCGTAACGTTGATTGCAAAAAAGTCCCCGCTGATACTGGAAGGCCAGATTATAAATTCGCTATTTGGATACATAGGTCTTTTTTTTATAATCAGGTTTATAGGTCTTCAGCAGTGGGGTTTTCTAAGTTTTTCACTGGCATTCATTGGAGTTTTAAGTATTTTTTCGGATCTAGGATTTAATTCTGCCCATCTGCGGTTTATGTCCATGAATGATCCGGACAGGGCAAAATACAATGGTTCATTCCTGACATTGAAATTCATAACAACATTTGGAACAGTGCTAATAATACTTGCTGCACTATATATATGGATTGATGTGCTTCACAGGGGTTTTCAGAGCCCGGTTGAATATTATTCAATTCTAATTTTAATACCATATTTTGCCTTTAACAGGTTAAAGGATTTTTATTACATAACTTTTAATGCAAAAATGCAGGCTGCACGTATGATGCTGCCACAGATTGTTGAGGCTGTATTCAGGAACTCCGCCTTCATTTATATGGGGTTGATGTATAAATTCAGGATTTCCATATTTATGCATGTAAGTGCTGCAATTATATTTGCAATAATATACAGTTTTTCATACTTTATCTTTTTTATTGTTTCATATTTTTTGGGCAGGCCCTGGCATATTAAAAAACCTGAAAAAACAATAATAAAAAAATATATAACCCTGGCACTGCCCCTTGCAGCCTCATCCATAATTGCAACTATAAGCGGAAATATAGACAAGGTGCTTATACAGTTTTTCTGGCATGCCTCCGCAACCGGGGCCTATGCGGCATTGCAGAGAATAACGATGCCAATAATCACATTCTCGACGGCATTGAGTGTTTTTTTCATACCATTATTAACAAGGGAGGAGACAAAAAATGGTTTTAATGATAATATATCAGTATTTGAAAGAACCATATCCCTGTTTATCCTGCCACTGGTCATAATATTTATAGCACTGAGAATTTTCGTTGCAAACCTTTGGAGCGCCAATCTTATTCCGTATTCAACACTTTTAATATTTATGTCACTGGCGAATTATCTTAATGTAATAAATTCACCGTACACATCCGGTTTAATTGTCAGGGGGCTAACAATTAACATTGGAAAAATAACCTTAATTTCAATATCTTCAAATATTATCCTTGATTTTATTTTAATTCCAAAAAGCATATTTGGAATAACATTTTTCTCACTTGGCGTTATTGGTGCCGCTGTTGCCACATTTATTGCAATGATAATTGAGGCTGTACTTTTTAGATTTTATGTTATTAAAATAGAAAAATCAAAAATAAACATGAAAATTTTCAGGCAGCTAATTCCTGCATCAGTGCAGTTTATCTTTTTATACCTAGTTGCATATTATGTAAGACCCTACAGTGTATTTTTGTTTTTAATATTTTCAATTATATCAATTGCCATATTTTTTTCCCTGTCAATAAAAATGGGAGAAATAAAAAAATCGGTTATTATTGATTTTATAAGGGAATTAAATCCATTTAAATTATCCAGAACGCTGAAAAATGAATAACTTTATATTTAATTTCTAAAATACAGGATATGGACAAAATATCAATAGACTACTTCCATAATATAGACCTTAGGGTTGGAAAGGTAATTGAATGTGAAAAGGTGGAAAAATCAAGAAGCCTTTTAAAAATAATTGTGGACCTTGGGGATGAAAAAAAACAGATAATTTCCAGCATATATGAATATTATAAACCTGAGGAAATGATAGGAAAGCAGCTGGTTATAATAAATAATCTTGAACCGGCAAAATTTATGGGCCTTGAAAGCCAGGGAATGCTTCTTGCAGTTGAGGATGATAAGGGCGTATCACTTTTAACACCGGACAGGGAGGTGGAAAGGGGTTCAAAGGTGCATTAATGCCACTCCCCGATAAGTACCGCCCGGAAAAATTCGATGATATCATACTTCCTGATGATATCAAGAATCAGATAAAAAGCTGGATGGATTCATGGATGAGACATGAGGAGACAAAAAAGGCTTTAATACTTTATGGCACCCAGGGTGTCGGTAAAACAACTCTGGCAGGCGTTATTTCAAGGTGCTATAACCTTCCATTAATAGAGATGAATGGATCAGATCAGAGGAACAGGGAAAACATGAAAAAAGTGGCATTGATGGCCGCAGAATACAGGGATTTATTTAATTATGAGCAAAATTATCCTGACAGAATAATATTAATTGATGAGGCTGATAATATATTTGAATCCAGGGACCCGGCAAAGGGCGGGGATAGCGGTGGTATTTCTGAACTGCTTGAAATTATTAAAAATACATTGAATCCAGTTATATTAACAATGAATGATTTTTATGAATTCAAGAGAAAGAGCAGTGCAAGGGAAATAATATCACTATCAATTAGCATGGAAATAACGCCTTATAAAAAAAGGAGCGAAAGAAACTATCATATTTATATACAGAAACTCCTTGAGAGGCTGAAATATATAGCATCAAATGAGAATATTAAAATAAATGATTCACAGTTAATGGAAATTATAAAAAAGGATGAGCCCGATATGAGGGCAACACTGAATGACCTGGAGCTTTACCGCGGGGGAAATAATGCAGAGGATGCATACAGGGATGAGCAGGAATCCATATACTATGTGGTTTCAAAGACATTTAAGTCCGGAAATTATAATGATATAATTAATTCTCTTTATGCAATTAATGGTGATACTGATTTTCCAGGTTTTTACATGCAGTGGCTTGCAGAAAATGCTGGCATGGAATACAAAAACCCTGAGGATCTTAAAAATATATTTGATATACTTTCACAGGCTGATATATACTATAATATGAGAATAAGGGATTATTCGCTTTCCAGCTATTCCATGGAGATTGCGGGTGGTATATCCTTTGAGGCAAATGAAAGGAATGAACACTATGTAAAATATAATTTTCCGGCCTTTATTAAAAATATGAGCTCAAGAAAGGGCAATACTGAAAGATATAACATACAAACAGTTCTGGAAAAACTTGCGTTGGTTAACCATATGCCATCAAATGAGATGGCCAAATATCTATGGTTTTATAAATTCATAAAAAAACATGATAGGAAACTGTTTTCTGATATAATAAAAATACTTGAAATAACAGATAAGGAAAAAAATGCCCTTGAATAAATATATTTTTTAGTTCAGTGTTTTTATGATTTCACTGCCCAATATCTTCTTGCATTTTTTTAAGGTTCCACTTACATATTCTACCCTGCCGCCATGGTATTCTATCTTTTTAATCACGTTATTACGGTTGAACTGGTTGGCCAGGTATATCCTATAATTTTTATATCTATATTTCCTTTTAATGCCCATGGAGTAAAACAGGTATTTATCGAGTTCATCACCATTTTCCGAATATGCGAGTATGTACCTTTTCCTGTAAATTGATCCCTTCAAGGTATTTATGAATTACAATATGCTTTATTTATTTGTTTATTTTTTATTTCCTACAGGGTTGCCGTGGCCGGGACATACCATATCAGGATTAATTCTGTTTATTTTATTAAGTGATTCCATGGCATCTGCATAATTCCATGAAAATTTTTTATTCACAATCAATCCACCATGCCGTTCTATGGCAGCATCGCCTGAGAATAGTATATTGCCGGGCTTGTAAAGATATGACACACTCCCTATTGTATGCCCCGGGGTATCATAATAGTCCATAAATGGAATTTTCATATCATATACAGGTTTAATATCATTTACAGGCTCTGTTTTAAACATGGCATATATAATCTTCTGAAACATATTTGCTGGATGAAGTTTATCTGCTCCCTGAATAACCTTAAGCTCAAGCCCTGGAACATATATTACCGGTTTAAATTTGTTGTAAAGTTCCAGAAGGCCACCAATATGATCCATGTGGCTGTGAGTAATAAGTATATAATCCGGCCTTTCATTTATCTTTTCAAAAAAGCTTATAATTTTTTTTCCTGAAGACTTTGTTCCGGCATCTATGAGAATGTCCATATCCTTTTCTTTTATTAAATAACAGTTTGCAACTGTGCCATCAATTTTTTGAACATTACTGGTTATTTGCATAACCATAAAGATTTTATAAAAATTTATACTTTTATTTTATACATATAATTTTATATTACAGGCTGTTTATTACATCAGATTCGGACATTTCCCTCTTGCAGTATATGCATTTTAGGGCTAATGGATTTGCTGATATAACCTTAAACTCTGGACTTACAGGCTCACCTGCGTTTGTAATGCAATTCTGATTTGTGCATCTTACTATTCCTATAACGCTTTCTGGCAGATCGACCTTAAATTTTTCAGTTATATCATAATCCTTAATTATGCTAATTGTGGCGCTTGGGGCTATCAATGAAATCTTATCCAGTTCTATTTTTTCGAGAAATTTATTTTCAATTTTAATTACGTCTTTAAAACCCATCATATTGCTGGGCACCCTTATGCCAATGCTTACAGAGGTATTTTCAGAAATTTTTAATATATTTAACACCTTTACAGCCTTTCCTGATGGTATATGGTCTATGACCGTTCCATCCTTAATTTTTGAAATTTTTAAGGTTCTTTCCATTCTAATCACCCAGTATGATTGATATTAATGACATTCTAACCGGTATGCCGTTTGCAGCCTGCCGGAAATACTTTGCATTTTTTGTATAATCAACGGCAGGGTCAATTTCATCAACCCTTGGAAGGGGATGCATAATAATGGATCCATTCTTCATTTTATTGACCTCGTTTAATGTGATTTTATATGAACCTATGAGCTTGTAATATTCGTTTTTATCAACAAAACGTTCCTTCTGTATTCTGGTTACGTATAAAACATCTGTTCCTGATATTACATCATCAAGATTATTATATGTTTCTATGTTTAGTTTATCCTTTATGCCATTATAAACATAGTTGGGCAGTGCAAGAGATGGTGGCGATACAAGATTAATTTTTACGTTATACCTTGATAGTGCAAGTATAAGCGAGTGAACTGTCCTTCCATATTTAAGATCACCAACAATTGTAATTTCCCTATCATCTATGCCGCCGGTCTCATTTCTAATAGTGTAAAGGTCTATTAATGTCTGTGTTGGATGCTCCCCTGAACCATCACCTGCATTGATTATTGGCTTTGAGGAAAACTTAGATGCAAGGAGGCTCGCACCCTCAAGTGGATGCCTGATAACTATGATATCAGAGTATGACTCAACAATTCTTATCGTGTCCGCAAGCGTTTCCCCCTTGGCAAATGATGATGTCTTTGAATCTGCCATGCTAATAACAGAGCCGCCAAGTCTTTCCATGGAAGCCTCAAAGGAAAGCCGGGTTCTTGTGCTTGGTTCATAGAACAATGTGGCAAGAATTTTGGATTTCATGGGAGATGTCCTTAGAACCTCATCCATATGTCCGGAAATATAATCTGCCTTTTCAAAAATGGCATTTATATCATCATCCTCCAGGTCTGCAATTGAGATTAGACTTTTATTTTTTAACATTTAAATTGTAATCGTTTATAATTTCATTAAGTTTTTGTTTCCATCTTATTGTTTGGGGGGAACAAAAGTTTTTAAATGATTAATAAATTAATAAGGCATGGAAAACCTTGAAAATACTGTAAAAAAATACTATACAGCGGTTGATGCAAATGACCTTGATACGTTATTTTCAATATTCGATGAGAATATTGTATACGAACGTCCAGGGTATCCACCAATAAGTGGAATGGAAAATTTCAAGAAATTTTATGAGGATACAAGGATAATTTCTGAGGGGCATCATACAATAAATAATATAATTGTCAGTGAGCCATATGTAATAGTTGAGGGAGAATTCCATGGAAAATTAAAGGACGGCAGTGATTCATATACAAAATTTGCAGATATATACACATTCAGGAATGGAAAGGCCATAAGAAGGCATACATATTTTGACGGACAAAATGTGTGACATCATTCCCTGCAGTTATCGGGATCTTCCCACATCAGGGTTTAAGGTTAAAAAACTATCTTATTAATAAGATGAACCAGCCTTATTATATCCAGAGACCATAGATTAAATACATTCTCCTCTGAGTAGCTATAAAATCCATATGGGTGAAGAACCCTTGAATAATCAGCATATATTTTCCCCAAATCACGTGTATCTGCACCGGTGTAATAGCCAAGAAGGCCTATAATTGCACCGGCCTTGGGAAGTGAAATTACAAATCTTGTGGCCTTTTTTTCACATTTTGCACACTTTTCGTTTATTGTAATGGCATAGTCCTTTTCAATTTCATTAATTGGATAGGAATAATTTTTAAAATGCTTTGAATGTATTCCGCATAGTGGAATTCCGGTTGAATAAATAGAGCTGGACCTGGCCATAAAATTTTTGCCAAAATAATGGTTAAGCCTGCCGGTAAACTGTGTGATGCTATATATTGTGAACTTGTTATCTATTAAAACATGCCAGTCACGGTTAATAATGGCCTGCTCATATGGATTATATTCCATGTCCATGCATGAAATGATTTTTAACAACGATAATCTTTCAAGAAAAAACCTGCTGTTTTCAAATGCGGCGCTTAAAAGCCCATTTTTTGCACTTATATATCCCTGCTTTAGGGCTATTATTGCATCATATTTTGCGGGTGTGCCAAATTTTGTATTAATTGCTGAAATTTCAGAATTTAGTATGACCTCTGTAATGTTTTCAAAATTTTCCTGAACCCTTTTATTTTCTATTAAATAGGAAAGAAGCGAGAAATTACCATATTTTTTTAAAAATGAGAAATTTATCTCCTTTTTTGAAAAATTTCTAGCCATTGATAAGTAATTATATTATCAAATTTAAATTAATGCAATTAAAAATGTTCTAATATAATAAAAATTAAACAGTTTCAATGTATCCTGATATACAAATGGATAATATTAAATATTGATTATATGATTTATAAATAATGAGAGATGACTTTAAAATAGTTAAAATATGCCCGCAGTGCGGCTCCATGAAGGTTAACTGGATAAATGGTGGCATTGGCGGGCCGGTTTATAAATGTGATGACTGCAATTATGTTGGCACGTTCATACTTGAGGTATACTTTAAGGATGTGCCAAAATTCCAGAAGGAGCTTAATAAAAACAAATATTAAAATTAACAATAAAAAAATTATTAATATGAATGAGTATATAGTTCTATGGATTCAGCGATTCATGGATTTCACAAAATGTCTGTTGAGGAAAGAATTAGAATAGTCTCTGAATTTTCATCGCTCTCCAAGGAGGAAACAGAAGTTTTATCCCATGAGGATTCCATTAAAGACCTGCAAAACATGATAGAAAATACCATATCAACAATAGGATTTCCCGTGGGAATAGCAACCAATTTCAGAATTAATGGACGGGATTATTTAATACCAATGAGCATTGAGGAGCCTTCAGTGGTTGCTGCATGCTCCAATGGTGCAAGAATGGCCAGACCCCTTGGTGGATTTACTGCATTTGCCTCAGATCCTGTAATGCGTGGTGAATTACAGATTTATAACTTAAAGGACCCGGGGCTTGCGGTGATTAATATATTAAGCCATAAAAATGAGATACTTGAAATGGCAAACTCAAGATCAAAAACACTAAGTTCAATGAATGCCGGTGCCAGGGATATAAAAATTTTTATGCAGGATGATTATATAATAATGCATTTAATTATAGATGTAAGGGATGCAATGGGTGCAAATATAATAAATACAATGCTTGAATTTATTGCACCATATATAGAGAGTATCACAGGGGGCAAAATTAACCTCAGAATTATGAGTAACCTTACTACAGAAAGGGTTGCATATTCACATGCAGTGTTTAGCAGGGATCTTCTTGGTGGGGATGAAATAGTTGATAGAATAATTATGGCATCTCATATGGCAAAAGCGGATATATACCGTGCGGTAACCCATAATAAGGGCATAATGAATGGCATTGACGCTGTTTTACTTGCAACAATGAATGATTTCAGGGCACAGGAGGCAAATGCACACGCCTATGCATCCATGGATGGTTATAAACCATTAACAGATTATTATAAGGACGAAAATGGTAATCTGGTTGGAACCATTAAAATACCGGTGGCTGTTGGAACCATTGGAGGCGCAACAAAAACCTCAAAAAAAGCCTCATTATTCTTAAGGATATTAAATGTTAGGGATTCCAGGGAATTTGCATGTGTTCTGGCCTCTGTTGGACTGGCACAGAATCTTGCAGCATTGAGGGCATTGTCCGATGAGGGAATACAGCAGGGGCATATGAAGCTGCACGCTAGAAATGTTGCCATTGCTGCCGGTGCAACAGAGAAAAATATTGATTATATTGTTAATGAAATGATAAAGAATAAAAGCATAAGTTATTCCAGTGCAAAAGAGTTAATAAATAAATATAATGGTGGTAACTAATGGAAAATTTAGATGAATTAATAGAGAATGGGGATAAGGCCATGGGAAAGGAAAAATACATGGATGCTGTTAGATATTATACACAGGCGTACAATGGAATGACAGATGCCAGTGATGAAAAGGCAGAGATATGCTATAAATTATCACAGGCATATTTTGCGCTGGAGCCTAAAAATACAGAAAATCCATTAAAATATGCACAGGAATCCCTTGATATACATAATAAGTTAAACGAAGATGATATGAAAATTATGGATTTAATGAATATAGGCTATATAAATCTCGATTCCCGAAAAAGGGATGATGCAATTAAATATTTTGAAGAGGCAATAAAAATAGCTGAGGGATTAAAGGAGGGACAGTTAATAGCCATGGCCTACAATGCCAAGGCTGAGGCCCTATCATCAACAAAAGGCGGCTATAAGGAGGCGCTTGATATTTATAATAAGGTTATAGAAATGACAGAAAGTTCAGGTGACTGGGAGAATTATTTTGAGGCTGTTTATGGAAAAATAAACATATTAAGATCAACAGATATTGATGAAGCATTCAGTCTTGCAAAGGAATCCCTGGACAAAATTGATAAAATAATGGATGAAATTAAAACCAAAAAGGACAAAAAGGAGTTTAAGTCAAGTCTTTCATATATTTATGATGCTGCATCTGACATAGCCATGGAGCTTGAAAATATAGATGAGGCCATGAAAATTGCCGCAAGATCAAAGGAGTAAAAATGGAAAGAAAGTATTTTGATTCAACATTTGGTAAAATATCATATTTAACCAGGGACGGCGAATATCCAGTATATTTCCTGCATGGATTTGGCAGTACTGGAAATGTGTGGCTAAAAACAGATGAATACATTAATAAAAAAATAATGCCATTCTATATTGATCTGCTTGGCCACGGACACTCTGATAAACCCGATATACAGTATACAGTTAAAAATATGGCAGATGCAATTATTGAATTTATAAATTCTCAAAAATATGATAAATTCTCAATTGTTGGTCATTCATATGGGGGCTGGATTGCCTTAAAAATTGCCATTTTAAAAAATCCAGAAAATTTAATTTTAATAGACTCGGCAGGAATATCCCCGACATTAAGTGAGGAATATCCTGATACGTATAAGGATATAATTAAAAATATTGTGAGAACTCATAATTATAAAAATGAGAATGCACTAATAAATATAATGGAAATAAATAAGAATTCTACGGAAAAGCTTACAGATAATGATCTTATGGAGATTAATTGCAATACTGTTATAATCTGGGGGTCTGAGGATAAAACACTTGATATTAAATACGGAAAAATGATGAATGAAAGGATAAAAAACAGCAAATTATATATTATTGATGGTGCAGGGCATACACCGCAGTATATTAGGCCGGATAAAATTGCCGAAATTATAAACAATACACTTAAATTTTAAAATCCATTTTTTGATTTCTCCTGATTTTATTTTCAAGGTAATTATATATATTTATGGCAAGTTCTTCTTTTGTAATTGATTTTATCTCATCTTTATGTTCACCGTATATAAATGTGTAATCACCTGAAACATCACCTGAGGTAAATGCACCTGTTCCGGTCATAATAACAAGATCTGGATCGGATTTTTCAAAAGCCTCGCTGTTATATGTTTTATCATTCTTCGTTGTAAATAATACCATTGTAACACCTGCATCAAGCTTCCTTATAAGATTCCTTTCCTTATTTCTTGGCTTCAATGATAGGGTCTGGGGTTCAGAACTGTCAAGCTTGGTCTTGTTCTCAACAGCGTCAAAATCGCTTAATGATGATGATATTATTACATAATCATAATTATAAACCCCGAGGAAGGTGTTTATCTCCCTTATTATATCCTTTATATCTGTTTTTTCAATCAACTGAACATATGACGGTAATTTATATTCAGAGTTTCCTATATATGTAATAATTCCTGCACCAAATCTGAAGGCGTATCTGGCAAGCATGTACCCGGTTAATGTATCAGACTTATTTGTGATTACCCTTTCAGGATCAACAGCGGATTCGCTTTTACCGCATACAAGCATAATGTTCTTTCCATTAAGTTTATCACCATACAATGCGCGGTATATATAATCTATAATCTTATCACTCCACAATTTTATGTCGTCATCTGATGGTGTAAAATCAACCATATGCACACCAAGGTCATTCAATTTTTTAATATTCTCCTTATTCACCGGATTTTCTAACATTGTTTTATTTATCACCGGCGCAATTACAACGGGATTTTTATTTCCCATTGCATAGGAATAAAACAGTGATGGGATATTATCTGCAACCCCCGAGGCTATCTTTCCAATGGTGTTGTATGTGGCAGGTGCTATTACAAGAACAGTATTTTTATCGAACAATGTTATATGCTCTATATTTCCAGATATTCTGGTTATTACATCATGGCCTGAGGCCCACTGCAGAAGATCTGGATTAATAAGTTCAGCCGATGCTGTGCTCATTCCGCAGTACACCTCAGCACCCTCGTTCCTTAGATTCTTGATTAGATCTGGAATTCTGTATATATTTATGCTGGCTGATGTTGCAAGGACGATTTTTTTACCTGAAAGCGTGGTTTTGATGCTGGATTCATTATTTTTTGACATAATTTAATATTTCATCATGGTTTAAATTTTTAATCGTTTTTAATCAAATAAATTTTTATGTGAATGTAATCCCTGATATTCATCATGGTTAACGCCCGTTCCTGCAGCATTTTGGTTAAAAATTTACTGAATATATAATTTGACGCAATAACCTAAATACAAATATATCCGTAGAAAATTTGAATTAATAATATTATTTATTCAAAGGAAATGGTTTAAACGTGAAATCCCTGATATGCAATAAATACAATAAT
>NZ_LKBG01000055.1 GCF_001402945.1 Acidiplasma aeolicum | reverse complement strand
TTAAAATTTAATAAATTTATTTATAAACATTTAGCCATATAAATAACAGAAAAATAGATATATCAATGTGTCTTTTAACCTTATGGAATTGAAGGTTAAAAGTGAAATGGATGTAGACAGAAGTCTATGCAATTATTGTGGCGCATGTGTTGGTATGTGCCCCACCGATGCAATTTTCATGGACGAAACTGTCATAGACATTAATGAAGAAAAATGCATTAAATGTGGATTCTGTGTTGTTGGCTGTCCAACAGCAGCAATAACAGCGGAGTGGTTCCATGCTAAATTATGATGTTTTGGTTGTTGGTGCAGGCCCTGCTGGAAGTTCGGCTGCCAGATTTGCTGCAAGAAACGGACTGAAAACTCTTTTAATAGAAAAGCGGCCTGATATAGGATCTCCAGTTAGATGCGGTGAGGGTGTTTCCAAGGCATGGATGCCTGAGGTTGACCTTAAGCCACAGGATCACTGGATATCAGATGAGGTTAAGGGTGCCAGAATATATGGCCCGTCCGAAACAAAGCCCATTATGCTTACAGCTGAAACCGCCGGAAATGAGGTTGGCTATGTTATTGAGCGAGATAAATTTGACAAGTACATGGCTGCACTTGCAGCATCCGAGGGGGCTGATGTATGGGTAAAATCTCCTGCCCTTTCTGTCATAAAGGATGAGGATGGCAAGGTTTCAGGTGCGGTTATAAGGCACAATGGTGAGATGGTTCCTGTCCATGCAAAAATGGTCATAGCAGCTGATGGCTTTGAAAGCGAATTTGGAAGGTGGGCCGGGCTTAAATCATTAATACTTGCAAAGAATGACATAATATCTGCAATAGAATACAGAATGGTTGGTGTGGATTCAGATATGGATTATACAGATTTCTACCTTGGTTCCGTGGCACCTGCAGGTTACATATGGGTATTTCCAAAGGGGCCGCACGAGGCAAATGTTGGCATTGGTGTGACCATATCAAAAATGAAGGATAGATGGGATGTGAGGAATTATCTTGACAATTGGATCAAGGCGCATCCAGGATATAACAAGGGAAAAATAATACAGGTTATAACCGGCGGTGTTTCTGTTAACAGGGTAAAGGATAAAATGTCAATGCCAGGGCTCCTGACAGTTGGTGATGCTGCAAGGCTTATAGACCCAATAACGGGCGGTGGCATAGCAAACGGGCTTATTTCAGGAAAATATGCCGCAGAGGTTGCCAAAAAGGCGATAGATGCCAATGACTTTTCAGAGACAATGATGAAGAACTATGATATAATGGTAAAAAACAAATTTGAGAGAAAGCACCTAAGAAACTGGTATGCCAAGGAAAAACTGGCAACATTAAGCGACGATACAATGGACAAACTGGTTGATGTCATATCCGATGTAAAAATCAAGGATATTTCAGTTGAGGAGATACTAAAGGCGGTTCAGTTAAAATATCCCGAGCTTGTGGAACAGCTGGAGGATTTAATTTAAATTATTTTTATTAAAAATTTTATATTTTTATCCTATGATATATTATAGATTTTCACCAGATAAAATCAATTTATATCATCAAGGCTGAAATTCCCACTTTTTATTGAGGCCTTAAGCATCTTCTTGAAGTTCCTGTTCCCCTTTATCATCTTCATGTTGTTTTTCATTGCACGGTATTCCTTTAAAAGCGCCCTTACATTATTCTCGCCCTTTCCAGAACCAATTCCTATGCGCCTTATTCTCTTTGGGTTTAAAATATCCGGGTTCTCCAGTTCTTCATATGTCATGGAATCGAGTATAACCCTGTAAAGTTGAAGTTTTTCATTGGCCTCATCTATCTGGTTTTCATTGATTTTATCACCGCCCGGCATAGCGGCCAGTGGAAGGGACCCAAAGATTTTTTTTAATAGGCCTGGTTTTGAAAATTTCTCCCAGACATCATACATATCCTTTAAATTGAATTTCCCTGACATCAATTTTTCAAGCGATTCCTCTGCCTCCTCCTCTGTAAAGTTTGTTTCCTTAACCGCCTCCATTAATGCATCAATGTCTCCCATGCCGAGTAGCCTTGAAAGGAATTTTTTTGGATTAAAAATCTCAATGTCGTCCATGTGCTCACCGGTTCCTATGAAATATACCGGCGAGTTAATCTCTGCCACAGCACTCAATGCGCCACCACCCTTGCCTGTGCCATCCATTTTTGTTATAATAACACCGCTTATGCTTACAGCATCATTTAATGTTTTTGCCTGTGGCCCTGCCTGCTGCCCCATGGTTGCATCGAGCACAAATAATACATTGTCCGGTTTTACACTCTCCTTAATCTCCCTGACCTCTTTAATAAGATCCTCATCAAGGGAGTCCCTGCCGCTAGTATCTATAATTTTAATCTTGGCATCTGTTGCATTTAATCCGTTCTTCACTATTTTAAGTGCATTCTTCTCATCTTTTTCCCCATAAAACTGGGCATTGACCTCCTTTGCAATCTGATACAGCTGTTCATATGCACCGGGCCTGTGTACATCTGCGGCTATAAGTGCAGTTGAGAAACCTTTTTTTATAAAAAATCTTGCGAGTTTTCCTGCCGTGGTGGTTTTACCGTTGCCGTAAAGGCCAACAAGCATTATTGTCTGTGGCCTCAATTCAAAATTCACATTCTGACCAAGTATTTTTAAAAGCTCATCATAAATTATCTTTATTATATAATCCTGATCTGTCATGCCTGCGGGGGGCTTTTCATTCATTGCCCGATCCTCAAGAGTTTTTGTAAGCCTTAAAACCAGCTTGACATTTACATCGGCCTTTAATAGTGCCCGCTGTATCTCCTTTGAAACCTCCTTAATTGTGTCCTTATCAATATAGCTTGATCCTGATATTTTACGTATAATTCCCTTTAATGAATCGGAAAGGCTGTCCAAAACCATAATTAATTATGGATATATTATATTTAAATTTTTTATATTTAGAAATTCATGGTATTTATTAATTTATATCGTTTTTTGCATTTCCGTGATTTTCAAGGTCACTGCTGTAACCATATATATCTTTAAAGATTGCAGCTGATATTATTATACCTGCAAATGATGCAAATGCAATTACAAGCGTGGAATAGCCAAGGCCAATCCTGCTGAACATTAAGGGAAAAACTGTAATGCTCATTGATGATGGTAGCTGAAGAATAAAATTGGTTAAACCAACTGCCCTGCCACGGTATTCTGTATTAGAAACCAACGACTGTGATGTTATCACCGGCTGGTTATTCAAGTGGTTGCCAATGACGAATAATACCATAAATGCGGGAATTAGTAAAAATTGCCTTAAGACGAGAAATGTTCCGGATCCAATTAATGAAATAAATGATATTATAAAACCGGTGTATGATAATTTTTTTAGACCAATTCTTGGAATTAATAATGGGCCGATGTAACCGACCGGAACACCAAATGAATAAATAAGTATTATTATAAATCTTGTAAATAAAATTCCTGAAATATCCAGTGTATTAATAATATACGGTATAAAAA
>NZ_LKBG01000054.1 GCF_001402945.1 Acidiplasma aeolicum | reverse complement strand
AATTATTAATAGCATATTATTATTAAAAATTAATTAAAAATAATCTGAATTTTATTATTCAATAATTTTATTAATTATAAGGTATCTTAAAAAAAATTTAAATAGTTTTTATAATTAATTATAGTAATGTATCCGGATAAATTCGAATATTTTGCGCCAGAAGATATTGAAAGTTTGGAAAAGTTGCTGGATAAATTCCAGGATGATGCCAAGATACTTGCAGGGGGTCAGAGCCTAATACCTCTTTTAAAGCTCAGGTTCACATCCATTCCAAATATTATAGATATAGCCAACATAAAGGAACTAAATTTTATAGATGGTTCTGATGGATTAAAGATAGGCCCAATGGTAAGAACTGCAGAGGTTGCAAGAAATAGGCTTATAAAACAGAAGTGCAATCTTTTATCTGATGCGGCCTCAAAAATAGCTGATCCGCAGGTTAGAAACATGGGGACAATAGGTGGTGATGTCTGTGAGGCAGACCCAAGGAATGATATGCCAGCTGTTATGCTTGCACTAAATGCTGAGTTTGAAATAACCGGCTCTTCAGGTATTAGAACTGTTAAGGCCACAGATTTCTTTAAAGATGCATACACGACCGATGTCAGACCAAATGAAATTTTAACAAAAATTATTATAGGTGACTATTCAAAATATTATGGCAAATACTTCAAGTTTACAACACTTTCAAGCGATTTTCCGGTATTCGCCATAGCAGTGAATATGTCAGTTGGGAATGACAAAACAATCAATGATTTGGGCATAGGACTTACAAATTTAAATACAACTGCGGTTAAAGCTGTTGACGTTGAGGAATTTTTAAAGGGAAAAAAGCCGGATGATAACACACTTGAATCTGCATTTAAAAAACTGGAATCATATATTGATATAGAGGATGATGTTAACGGCACTAAGGACCATAAAATGGAGATTTTAAATGAAATGTTTAAAAATGGAATAAAAGAGGTATATGGTGTTTTAAATGATGGTAAACATTAAGGTAAATGGGAAGGAATATAAAAAGGATGTCGAGCCACGCATGCTGCTTGTAAGTTTTTTGAGGGACGAGCTTGGTTTAACCGGAACACATATAGGATGCGATACAACCAACTGCGGTGCCTGTACGGTTTTAATGGATGGAAAAACAGTTAAATCATGCACCGTTCTGGCAGTTCAGGCAAACAATCATGAAATAACAACAATAGAAAGCAATGACCCTGATCTAAATGCTGTTAAGGATTCATACGTTGAGGAAGAGGGACTGCAGTGCGGTTTCTGTACCCCCGGCATGATTATGCAATCATATTACTTAATAAAAAATGCGGAAGGGGACATAGACGAGGACTACATAAAAAAGAACCTTAGAGGTAATCTGTGCAGGTGCACAGGATACAGAACCATTATCGATTCTGTTAAAAAGGCAGAGGAAAAATTAAGGCAGAGGGAGGAGATAAATGTATCTAAATAGATTTGTTAACGGCCAGGGAAAATATATAGATGACATTAAAATGGATAATATGCTTTACATGGCCATTGCCAGAAGCCCATATGCACATGCAAGAATAAAAAATATAAAGGGCGGGTTAAATTCATCTGAATTAAAGGCATATTACACCCTTGATGATCATGCCATGAGAGAGCCAGTGCTTGCAATTGATGAGGTAAATTATGTTGGCCAGTGCGTTGCCGCCTTTTTTTCCGAGAACAGATATGAGGCAGAGGATCTGGTAAATACACTTGAGGTCGATTACGAGCCCCTTGACGCAGTTGCATCAATTGATGAGGCATTAAAACACCCGCCTGTGAGGCATGGAATGAAGGACAATATTATGGAAACTGAAGAAATTGGAAAAAAATTCAGTGAAAAGGATATTGACTTTGATTTAAAGGTTAGCGACTCAATATTCATGGATCGTGTTCTTGCGAATCCAATGGAAACAAGGGGGATAGTTGCAGATTACCGCGATGGTGTGCTTAATGTATACATTTCAAGCCAGTCGGTTCACAGGATGAAGGCTGGCATAATGAAGGCACTTAACCTCCCTGAGGATAAGGTTAATGTTTATCATGTTGATACCGGTGGGGCATTTGGACTTAAGGCATTGCTATTTCCAGAGTATATAATAGCCTGTTACGCATCAATGAAGTATAAAAGGCCCGTTAAGTGGATAGAAACAAGAACAGAGCATCTGCAATCCGCCCATGCTGGAAGGGGCATAAGGGCAGACATTACCCTTTACGCCAAAAAGGATGGCAGGATTACAGGCCTTGATGGTACAGTTTATCTGGATTCTGGTGCATACTATGCTGATGCTGATAAGGTCGATATGGGAAATGTTGTTCACGAGGTTACTGGCCCCTATTTTATTGAAAATGCGCATTTAACTGCAAAGTATGTGCTTACAAACAAATCTTTGAATGGTTACTACCGTGGTGCTGGTAAACCAGAGGCATCAATCATCATGGAAAGAATGATTGATCTGCTTGCAGACAGGCTTAATATGGATATTGCCGATATAAGATTGAAAAATGCAACAGAAAAACCATTTAAATCCCCACTTGGCCTTGACATGAATTACCCAACAAAACCATTCCTGGAGGCTGCATTAAAACATTTCGATTACTATAACCTATCAAAGAAGGAAAAGCTTGGCATATCACTTTTCATCCTTGATGAGGACACTGCGCCCGGTGAATCATGCAGAATACATGTAAAGGATGGAAGGGTGCATGTTTATTTTGGTGGTGATGTTTCCGGCCAGGGTCATGAACTATTCACACAGGAAATACTTAGTAATGAATTTGGCATAGATAAAAATTTAATTTCACTGGAATATGATGATACGGTGACATTAAAGGACGGCACTGGTACATGGGGATCTAGATCAGGAATTACACATACGTCAGTTTTAATGAAAACTGCTGAAATAATAAAGAATGATGTGATCAAAAAATTCGGTAAATATGATAGCAAACTTTTACTGGAAAACGAATTTAATGAGTATTATTATTACAAAATAGATTACAACGCAAATTCTGTAAACTTTAACATGGTTTCATGTGATATCAATGATATTAACTCCATAAAGGTCTATGCATATTATGATCTTGGCAAGGTAATAAACCGTAAGAATGTCCTTGGTTCAATCCACGGTGGAAGTCTTCAGGCCATCAGCGAGACATTATGTGAAACGATGAGGTATTCAGATGATGGGCAGCTGATAACAAACAATATTGCAGATGCCGGGCTTTTAACAGCAGATAGGATTCCAGAATTTAATATAGAACTTGTTGAAAATCCATCGGAATTTCCATCAAAGGCAAAGGGCATTGGAGAATCACCCATGATAGGAATACCAAGTGCACTTGCAAGGTCAATAGAACTGCAGACAAAAAAGAGGGTTACAAAATTCCCGATTGATGATTTAAAATTATTTAATAAATGCATGGATTAATAAAAATTATGTGAGGGTTGTATCATGTAATACCACTGCACTTGCAAGGTCCC
>NZ_LKBG01000053.1 GCF_001402945.1 Acidiplasma aeolicum | reverse complement strand
ATAAATTATATAATGTTATTTTTATATTATAAAATCTGGATCCAGAGTATATAAATAAAAAAATTTAATGATGTATTGGTTAAAGCATTAAACCTTTATAATAATGCGACTGCCGGGATTTGAACCCGGGTTAGTGGCTTGGGAAGCCACTGTGATACCAGGCTACACTACAGTCGCCTACAGACCTTATTTAAAATTTATATTTAACTTTTAAGTATCAGACAGATTTATCTGCCTTCTCTTTGCTAGGTCCAGAACGGATTCCCCGATGGGGGTAATTTCACCATATTTATCTAGAAGCCCCATATTAATAAGCTTTGCCCTTTTTGATGGGTCATCATTTCTTCTCTTTTTATATGCGAGCATCTTAAGGCAGGGAAGTTCAAGATATTTTATATATTCCCGGGGTCCTATGCTTTTCAGAATATAATGCCCCTTATTTGTAAGTAAATAATATGTATGATGCTTATGCACCTCATTTGTTTTTTTAAGCTTTGCTTCAGTTCTTTTTATTGAAGAACCGGAATATTTTTCTATTAACCCCATGTTCTCAAGGCGCTCCAGATAAATATTTACATTCATTTGGGGTATGCTTGTATAAATTTTTATATTTTTTGCATAATCCAGTTTTGCCAGATTAAAATGCTGCAATACCATTAAAAGTTGATTATCAAATACAAGATTTTTAATTATTTCATCATCTTCCATGATTACACCACAGTTGAATATTAATTTATATTATAATACATTTTATATTTTATTATAAAATCATGGGATGGACTTGATTTATTATTAAATCATGGTCTATATAAAAAATGATGAGAATATTTTTTTATCATGTCATATGTTTATTTCATGTTCGTTATAATAGGTCAATTTAATTCCCCCACAAAAAGATTAAACTACTTCTGAACAATTCATGTATGGTGTTACAATGGAGGATTTAGACCCATTTGATATAGCTCTCAAGCAGCTAAAAAAGGCTGCCAGCGTGATAAATTTAGATAAACAGGCTCTTGAAATTTTAAGTTCTCCAAAGGAGATACTTGAGGTTTCCATACCTGTAAAAATGGACAGTGGAGAAACCAAGGTCTTTAAGGGCTTTAGGGTTCATTATAACAATGCCCGGGGACCAATGAAAGGTGGAATAAGGTACTATGAAAAGGAGACACTTTCAGAGGTTAAGGCCCTATCAGCATGGATGACATGGAAGACAGCCCTTCTGGACCTTCCATACGGTGGTGCCAAGGGAGGTATTGTATGCGATCCCAAAAAAATGAGCAGGGGTGAGCTTGAAAGATTAAGCAGGGGTTATATAGATGCAATTGCAAATTTCATAGGGCCGGATATAGACATACCTGCACCGGATGTTTACACAACACCGCAGATAATGGCATGGATGATGGATGAATATGAGAAGATAGTACGGCATTCAGCACCCGGTGTTATTACAGGAAAACCATTGGAAATTGGTGGTTCACTGGGCAGGGGTGATGCCACAGCAAAGGGAGGCATGTATGTCCTAAGGGAGGCTGCAAAGTCAATAGGACTTGATCTTTCAAAGGCAAGAGTCGCCGTTCAGGGATTCGGAAATGCCGGACAGTTTGCTGTAAAATTTGTTAAAGAAATGTTTGGATCAAAGGTTGTTGCTGTATCCGATTCAATGGGCGGCATTTATTCAGAGGATGGAATAGATTTCCAGGAATTGCTTGAATATAAAGAAAAAACTGGAAAGGTGGAGGGATTTAAAAACTGCAAAACAATAACAAATGAGGAGCTTCTTGAGCTAAACGTTGATGTGCTTATACCTGCAGCAATAGAAAACCAGCTTACAGGTGCCAATGCAGATAAGGTAAAGGCCAAAATAATCCTGGAGCTTGCAAACGGTCCAACAACGCCAGAGGCTGATGAAATATTCTTTAAGAAGGGTGTGCTTTTAATGCCAGATTTTCTTTCCAATGCTGGTGGGGTAACCGTATCATACTTTGAGTGGGTACAGAACATTACTGGAGATTACTGGACTGAGGAGGAGGTTTATAAGAAACTTGATGCCAAGATGACAAAGGCCGCACAGGATGTCCTCGCAACATATAAAAAATACAATGTTGACCCAAGGACTGCTGCCTATACAATAGCAGTCAAGCGTGTTGCGGACGCAATGAAGCTTAGGGGAATCTATTAATAAAATTTTATATTTTTATTCTTTTTAATCATTTATTATTTTTAACAAAAAAAATATTTATAAGGGTTATATTAATGATAGATGATTATGACAAGAATGAGTATTTCCATAAAAAATCTCAAGGACATAGTAGATATGCTTGGTACTGTGGTTACAGAGGCTAAATTTAAAATTGGTATTTCAGGTGTTTCAGTTAATGCAGTTGACCCTGCACATGTGGCAATGGTGTCATTAGAGGTCCCAAAAACTGTATTTTCTGAATATGACGTGCCTGCGGATGAGGAAATATCAGTTGACCTTGAAAAAATAAGGTCTGTTATTAAACTAGCATCGTCTGCTGATACTGTTATAATAACAAAGGATAAAGATAAACTAAAATTTGAAATAGGGACAATAATTAAAAGCATTTCTTTAATAGATAACGATCAGATAACAAATCCCAGGGTTCCGCAGATTGCATCTGATGATTATGTTGTGTTAACAAAGGCCGATTTTGAGAAGGGACTCAGGGCAGCCGAGGATGTGTCTGATGCCATAAGATTAACCCTTGATAAAAATAACTTTTATGCAAAGTCAACATCAGATGCCGATGAGAGTGAGATGATTTTGCCAAAGGACATGGTTAAGGAACTTGTATGCAATGAACCAATAAAATCATCATATCCCCTTGAATATTTGTTAAAACTTGTTAAGTCAATATCATCAAATGAGGATATCAAGATATCATTTAAAAGTGATTATCCATTAACAATAGAGTTTAATCTCGGATCTGGAAATGAAAATGCCAGAATTAAAGGGAGATTTTTGCTGGCACCAAGAATGGAATCCTGAGCGGGCACGAGGGGATTTGGACCCCTGATTTACAGCTTAGGAGGCTGTTGCCCTATCCATGCTAGGCCACGTGCCCTTGTTATTCGATATTGATACATAGCATTTAATTTTTTTGACTTTAGATATTTTTTCATAATTGGCAATTAAAATTTTTTATCATTATTTCATGATGGATTTATGATATTGCAAAGAGTCATTTTGAATTTCCAGTAAAAATATTACATTATCGTTTTTCATGATTTCTGATTTGTAATTTTATGGTATAATATATTAATAACAAAAAATCTATTATTAAAAGTATTGAGCCAATAATTATACCTAATTTATGTTTTGAAACTATTGATGATATTAATTCATAAGAAATTGAAAATATTAGAAATATCGCAATATATATAGAATATTTTATTTTATCCATTTTTATCACTTTTCATTAATTTATTTTATTATTATTCTTTTTTATTTTGTACCCTTTGGGATAGGCCTTTCACTTCTTTTATATGGCGTTTTTAGGGCTC
>NZ_LKBG01000052.1 GCF_001402945.1 Acidiplasma aeolicum | reverse complement strand
TAAATTAAAGTTAATGTACATAATATAACACTAAATAAAAATTTACGCAATTTAATGATTATATTCGTTATATTTAAAAATATTTATAAGGATATAAAAATTAACTTTTTATTTTTCCCGAGAAATAATCGTCTGCAAGTTTGGAATTCTTTTTTACAGATTCAACGCTTTTCTCCCATGCGGCCTTATCCTCCTCATTAAACTGTAAATCATAGATTTCCTCAACACCACTGGCACCTATTTTAATAGGAACTCCAATAAACATGTTTTCTATTCCATAGTGTTTTGCATGATTACCTGTGAGGTATGCAGCACATGGAATTACCCTCTTCTTATTTTTAATTATGGATTCCACCATTACAGCTATTGATATTGAGGGTGCATAAAAAGCAGTTCCTGTTTTATAAAGGTTGAGTATCTCACCACCACCGAATCTTGTCCTTTTGATAATTTCATCTATTTTTTCCTTTGGAAGAAGATGTTCTATTGGTATTCCAGATACACTTGAGTACCTTATGAATGGAACCATATCATCCCCATGGCCGCCTATGACAAATGCATTTACATCCTCAACGGAAACATCAAGAGCCTCTGCAAGAAATGTTCTAAATCTTGCGCTGTCCAGTGATCCACCAAGCCCGAGAATTCTAGATGGTTCTATGCCAGATGCCTTTTGAAGTGCATATGCCATTATATCTGCAGGATTTGTAACCGCAACTATAATTGATTCAGGTGAATATTTTTTAATTTTTTCTCCAACATCCTTCATTATGCCTATATTTTTTAGAAGTAAATCATCCCTGCTCATTCCTGGCTTCCTTGCAAGACCAGCAGTAACAACTATTACATCAGAACCCTTTAAATTTTCATACTCTTTCTCATCAGCGGTGCAGAAACCCCTCAATTTATAATCAAAACCCCAGTGGGGTGCACCCTCCTGAATGTCAAGAGCCTTTCCAGCAGCAAGCCCGTCAACAATATCAAAAATATATATGTCGGCCACATCTTTTATTGCCAGAACCTGTGCCACACTGGCTCCAACAGCGCCAGCGCCAATAATAGAAATTTTCTTGTTTGCCATAGGCTTATATTTCAATTAAAATTAAATATTTTTGTAACTTCCATAAAATAAAAAAATTATCTTTCATCAATTTTTTTAAACTGTTTTTCCCCAGGCCCTATGTAAACCGCCCTTGGCCTTATAAGCCTCTCCTCATTTTCAACGTATTCCGAGATATGTGCAACCCATCCAAGAACCCTAGAAAATCCAAATAATACCGTGAATGTATATACCGGAAATCCAATTTCGTTAAATACAAGCCCGGAATAATAATCTGTATTTGGATATATACCCTTTGAGGAAAATCTTTTTATTCCAAGGTCTTCAAGATTTTCTGCTATTTTAAGCAAATTCTTTTCATCGTCAGTAATGGCCAGCTTTTCCGCTATTGATTTAAATATTTTCATTCTTGGGTCATATGTTTTATAAACCCTGTGGCCAAATCCCATGAGCTTTTTATTTTTATTCACAATATTATCTTCGAACCATGAATCCACATTTTCGGGTTTTTTAATGGCGAGAAACTGGTTGAATGCTGCCTCAGCAGCCCCTCCATGCAGTGGCCCCTTCAATGCGGCAATTGCAGCAGTAATGCATGAATACATATCTGACAATGTTGATGCGGCGATTAAGGCGGCCGTGGTGGATGCTGGCACCTCATGGTCAATATAGATTATAAGAGCGGCATTCATTGCATTAATTTCATCCTCAGTGACATTGTCAAAGCAGTTTCTTAAAAATGCCTCGGCATATCCATATTTTGGGTCAGGTTCCTTTAATCTTAATCCCATTTTATGCCTGTAAATGTTGGAAATAATGCCCAGGTTTTCGCCAAGTATTTTTGTTGCCTGTTTTCTATCATTTTCCTTATTCCATGAGTACTCACCGGATGACATGGATGCAAAGGCAGTTTCCATCATTGTCAGTGCATCTGAATCCCTTGGCAGCTCTGAAATAAGGCTAAGCACATGCCTTGGCAGTTTGTAATGTTCCTTTAATTCTTTTGTAAATTCATCCAGCTGCTTTTTATTGGGAAGCTCACCATAAATCATTAAATATGAAACCTCCTCAAAGGAGCAGTTACTGACAAGGTCATTAATATCATATCCGCGGTATCTAAGTATGCCCTTAATTCCATCTATGTATGTCAATGATGTATGCTTAATAAATACATCTTCCAAACCCAAATTTATATCACTTTCCATATGATCACCCTATATTCTTTTCATGGTTATTTTACCCAGATTTTATCTTTTTCAGCAATTGTTCAATTTTTTGATTGTTTTTTGTGGTGGTTTTATGGGTAAGATAGATCATGAAAGGATATAATTTTTAATCTTATCCTTAAATTTAAACATTATGATAGGAAAATAAATAAACAAATAATAATTTTAAAATAAATGACAATATTAATATTATATTTTAATAAAATATTAATTTCGGCAATATATTAAATAAATTAAAGCATAAAAAATGAAATTTAAATCATTTTAATTGTTTTACCCTGGGAGAAAATTAAAACCCTGATATTTTTAGACCTTAACCTCTGTATGAGCCCGCGGTCATTGGTTAGAACATAGCAATTTAAAGCCTCAGCCGTTTTTAATATACAGTCATCACCCATCCCTGAGGACCTAATAACATTAAAATACTCTGAATATTTTAGGGCCGCCCCGGCATACCAGTATGTCCTTGATAATCCCTTTAATTCATCTATTACACATTCAGGAATTAATATTTCAAATGCAACCGGTAAATTTAAAATTGCATTTCTTATATCAAGCCTATTTTTTATTGAGTATATTAGGGAATTTGTATCTGTAATTAAGGTCTCTTTCATTTTACAACTTCGGCTATGGCTATATTCTTTCTAATCTTTTTAATTAATACCCTTACATTCTGCCCCTTCTTAACACCGGGTATGTATATTATAAAATCTCCATATCTTGCATGGCCTTCACCTGATCTTCCTATCTCTGTTACAGTAACATTGTACGTTTTGCCCTCAGATAACTCTGATTCCTCCTCCTTGATTTCCCTAACAGTTCTTATTGGATGCTGGGCGCCGCACGCCTTGCAAACAAGCAGGCTGGTTCTGCCCACCTTTTCTATGACAGTATCAGGTGAATTGCATTCATAGCAAAAAACATAGGTGGCCATATACTGGTCCATCTTCGCCCTTATTTCCTCCTCACTGATCTTTCTGTTAATAATTAGCCTTCTCTGGTCAATGTTGGCCCCAATACCGAATTCTTTTGTTAAGTATTTTACAATATCCTCGGGATTCCTGTTAAGCATGTCTGCTATATCAAGGAAGTTCCTGATAATCGTGGTCTTACCCTCATATATTATATCTGGCTCCGGTACCTTAAGCCTTTCCTCGAATTTATTTTTCTGTGATAATACATCTGAAGCATCATTTAATAATTTATTATAATCAAAGTCCATAATTGGTAATGCCTTTAATGGATATTAACATTATTTTATTATAATATTATTTAATAAAATGTAC
>NZ_LKBG01000051.1 GCF_001402945.1 Acidiplasma aeolicum | reverse complement strand
AAAGAGATTATGGCATTAAGGGTCAGATAGGTATAGAAAAAGAACCGGAAGAATATAATTAATCGGAGATGTTATAGAACAGTTAAAAAGAATTCCAAGCAATTCAATAGACCTTGCTATAACATCTCCACCATATTGGGGCCAAAGAGATTATGGCATTAAGGGTCAGATAGGTATAGAAAAAGAACCGGAAGAATACATAAACAAACTCTTAATTGCTTTTGATGAGTTTAGCGGAACCTAGTATTAAACTCAGAGGGCCAAGCAAATTTTATTATTTTAAGTTCTCAATTTAAAATGAAATATCCGAACCTACTATCATTATCAAAATCCACCGCTATTTTATCAGTACTTTTATTGCATTCTTCTGGAAGGCTATCAAGCATGCTTATTAAATCATCCCTGCTGGTTATGGAACCATCGTTTGCTGAAACAAAAGCCACAATATATGCAGGGTCTGGTTTTGCACTCTTTAGTTTGTCAATATCGTTTACAATAGAAGAAGAATTATAATTCTTGAAATAAAAGTCAAGTTTAAAGGAATTTTATTTATTTATTTGATTGCCTATTAAAAGATGCTTTAATTCGATCCAGCAACAATCCCCATTTAATTTTATTTTAAAGTCTGCTTTTTTTCTCTTTCCTGGTTCTTGATTAGGTATTTTTACCTCTCTATTCTTATTAGTCAATTCATGAACATTGCCATCAAAATATTTCATTAATTCTCCTCTAAACCATCCCTCTATCTGAATTTGAAGTTTAGAAAATAATTGTAAATATTCCTTTTTACTGTTAATCAATTCATTATAAAACAAACTTATCTCATGCTCGAATTTATTATTTTCCATTATAAATGATAGCATAATTTATAGGCATAAAAAACTTTGCAATATCATAAATTTCCTCATTTTACATTCCAAAATTTTAAAACCGTTCAATAAAGATTTATATAACAAATGGATATATTTATAACAGATAATCTCAGCATGGAATCATTATTAAATGAATATTATAAACCGATTACTTATGTTTTTGATAGAAAAAGTATTTTCTTTATATACTTTTGAAAATGAAAGCACTTAGTGGTATAATTCTACCTAAAACATCTTTCAATCTTTAAAACTCCTTTATAACGTATCTAAATTTTACAAATAAACGTATATATTTAGAAGGCCTTAAGGTATTATTTCCACAAAACAAATAGCAACATAAAGATCAGGGAGTATATTAGGAGAAAATTAAATTAATTTTTGAGAGATTCGATTGCGGAAATAAGGAATGTACCAGATATTAGATCTAAAGCATACCTCTTAACTTGGTTAGATCCCTTATTTTCCTATTTCATCCTTCTATTATAAGCAGTGAAATTTATATGATACTTTCAGATGTATTCTTATGAATTCATTAAGATTCAAGGAAACGTTTTACGTTGATTATAGCCTGGCATATACTATCATTAAACAGTATGGCCTTACAAGCAGGGATAAGGACAAAATAGAAGGCATGAAGATGGATCCAGGCATTAAAGATGCGATATACAAAATACTGAATATAGCTTGATTTATTATAAAACTATGATTATAAAAATATGCGAAAATTTATATATAGACATAAGATAATTTATTATGATTTCATCAGAAACAAAAGAGCCATTATCTGTAATTATAAAAGAGTCCTTATTTCGCAACTATTCAGCTGCAGAGTATCTTATTAAAAAATACAATTTAACAAAAGCGGATAAAGAAAAAATAGATAAAAACATTACAGATGAAAAACTTAAAAAAGCTATATATGAAATCTTGGGCATTAATTCTGGTAAGTATTGATTTCTATAAATTATCTGTTAAATTTTTTATAAAATTATTCTTTCACAGTCTTTTTGGATGGAACTGCATAAACTCCGGAAGCAGTATCTGCCCTCATTGAATTTATTGTCATTTTAATATTCTTATCATTGTTTAAAATAGATTCTATAAGCCTGGACCTGCTTATACCCTCACCATCGGCTAAAACATCTATTGCGTTTTTAAGCTCTTCATTTATTGATATGGATATTTTTTTTATTCCTACCACAGTATTACATCCAATGATATTATTTAAATATTATCATCTATCTTCTTTTTCATTGGAAACAACAAACCCCAGTCCTCATCGTAACAAGGATCAGCATAAATCTCAAAACCACGGCTTTTATAAAATTCTACCTTATTCTCCACAGCCTCAAGATAGATTTCCTTAAAATTCAGCTGTTTTGCTATGCTTTCTGCTTTTATCATCATGCTTGTGCCGGTGCCTGTCCCCTGCCTTGTTACATCTACTTCAATCATCTCTATAGTAAACTTTTCATCCATAATAATTTCAATTACACCTACAGGAATATTCTTTTCTGTTTTAACAACAACAAGATAATTGTCATATAAAGAATCATTATAAAAATCATTTAATGTATAATCATCCATAGTTGCATTCCCAGATTTGATTGTGTACCTGCAATCATTTTTATTAATTATATGGTAAGTTTTTCCAAGATGCAAATTATGATATTTTGTATTTGCCATACGATTAAAGCAATTTCGGATATATATTTATTTCAATTCATTCCTGAATCTATTTAACATCTCTGGATCCTTTAATATTTCCTCAAGAACATTTTCAATTAATTTATATTTAAATGATTCCGGTGCATTCTCTATCATCTTCTTTGCTATTCCTGGTATTATATTAGATTTTTCTATTGTGGCCTCAATCTGTTTTTCCTTATTTTCAAATTCCAATGCTAAATCATGTTATAACAAATTTATTTTGTCCCCTCCCATCGATCGAATATAGTCCAGGAAAAAGGCATTGAATTCCAAAGATGATTATGAGATTATTTTATAGTAACAATAATTATTTAAGAAGTTTTGAAAATTCATCCATTGATATGCCGGCCTGTTTTAATATTGCCTTTAATAATCCCTTTCCTATTTCATCATGCAATGGAGCTGTTATCCTCTTATTTTGTTCATTAATCAAAATAACATGGCTGCCTGTTTGATGGTCAAAACTATAACCTATTTTAGACAAGGCCTTTATAACATCACGGCCTGATAATACTGAAGCTTAGGCATTTACATTTATCTCCTCTGCATTGTCCCTTGGTATTTTTTCATTGTGTTTTTTCAATGATTCAATATATGCTATAATGGCCTCTTTTATGTTTTCTAATGCCTCTTTTTTTGTTTTTCCCTGGGTAAAGCATCCTGGAAGTGCAGGTACATTAACAACGTAATAACCATCCTCATCCCTTGTTATTATAACAGTGTATTCCATGTATTACATATATAACATAAAAACTATTTAATTTTTGGTCCTTTTATTTTATTTATGGATTTATAAGGAACCAATATATGTTTATTTTCCATTTACCTCATTCCTGAATTTCTTTAACATCTCTGGATCCTTTAATATTTCCTCCAAAACATTCTCAATTAATTTAGATTTAAACGATTCCGGTGCATTCTCTATCATCTTTTTTGCAATTCCCGGTATTATATTGGATTTCTCTATTTTATCCTCTATTTCTTTTTCCTTATTCTCATATTCTAAGGCCAATTTCTCATCGAATGGA
>NZ_LKBG01000050.1 GCF_001402945.1 Acidiplasma aeolicum | reverse complement strand
TATTCATTTTATATAATTTATTCATTATTTCATTTGGCCTTATAAAGCCATATTCATATATATATCCAGTAATTAAAGTGCCGTATGTATAATCAAAAAACCTATTGATAAACCCCTTTATTTTTGTATGATTTTTAATCCGATGAAAATCAACTTCGTTAAAATTATTGCTTATTTTTTCTGAGGTGGTTAAAGAATATACAGGTTTATTAAAATAATTCATTGTAAGTGCAAGCGGAAAGGTTCCATTTTTATGTACAAGATCCCCATTAACAGTCACAAGGTCTGAACCCAGTAATAGAATGTCTGCTGATTTGCCAATCTCGTAATATGAATAATCTGTGGTTATGATGGTTTTAATTCCATGGCTGCTTAAATTGTCATAAAGTGATAAACCCTCAAAAGCTGGACCGCTTTCCATAATATATACCTGTTTAATTTTATCCATGTTATTAATAATGGCATCTCTAACCATGGAGCTGTAGCTAATTGTTGCAACTGAAACTTTTCTGTTAAAAATTTGGGCTGAAAACCTTACAGAGGAATCTGTATCCTTTTTAATTAAATCATACAATTTACCTGCATACTCTATTTTTGAAATTTTTCCATTATAGCCTGATAAATAATTGCATGTGTACTCTATTATACCCATACCATAATAGTTTTCCCGGAATTTATTCAGATATAAATCATAATCATTGCCTTTATATTCAATAAACCATTTTATTATGTTGTCTGCGATAACTGTGGCAGATGAAATTTCATCATCAAGAATTTCTTCAGGGTTCATAAAAATAAATATTTTAAAAAAATATAAAAATTAATGCTCCCTGTATAGGATTGGCTCAAGCTCCGTAACTGCCTTTTCCTCAAGGGATTTTAAATTTTTTATCACATCTGATATCGGCTGTTCCTCGGTTACTATATACTTTACCTTTCCAAATGACATCTGATATGACCCAGGGCATAGAGAATTTTCTGTCACAATAAAGGCATCAGGATTTAATGACAGTATTCCGGCCATTGCTATTTCCCTGCCACCATGGGTTCTGCCATAACCAGGATTTTCATATTCCTCAATCTTTTTTGTTTCGTCATCTATTAAAAATATGGAACTGCCATATTCCAGTGGGCTCAACATATTATCCTCATCTACAACACACGCTACCTTCATAATAAACCATAATATATAACAAAATTTAAGCTAATTGTATTTAATAACGCTAAAAAAATTAATAATAACCGTGAAATTCAATAGAATATTTTGGTATTGATATTCCTGAACCGTTCTCAACATGACCTATTTCCTGAACTTCAACACGGTTCTTCATTATGCTCATAAAGTCGCGTTTACTTTCCTCATCTATTATTACGACATAGCCTATGCCCATATTAAATATTTCATACATTTGCCCGTAGGTAAGATTTCCAATTTCCATTAATTTTATAAAAACGTTTTGTGGTTCTATGGGGTTATCTATAACATATTTCATGTCCTTCATTCTGGTTATATTTTTTATTCCCCCACCAGTTATATTTGCCATGCCCTTTATGTTAACTATGTTCAATGCATCTAAAATTTCCCTGACGTATATCCTTGTCGGTTCAAGTAATACATCTGCCACTGTTTTATTCTCTCCTGGAAAATTTTCATCGTATTTGAGTCCAGAGCTTTTGATAATATTTCTCACAGTGGTGAACCCGTTTGAATGAAGGCCACTGCTCTTTAATCCCATTATTATATCGCCGTCTGAGATTCTTTCCCCCGTAACCATCTGACTTTTTTGAAGTATTCCTATGGATGTGCCAGAAATATCTATATGATTAATAAGATCTGGCACTATTGCTGTTTCTCCGCCAACAATGTTAATATTTGCAATCTGAGCCCCAACATTAAAACCTACACCGAGCTGTTTTGCAACCTCATTATCTATATCCTTTAAGGAGATATAATCTAGCATGGCTATTGGTTCAGCTCCGGTTGTAATTGCATCGTTAACGTTCATTGCCACACAGTCAATGCCAAGTGTATTAAACTTACCACTTTCCTCAGCTATAATAGTTTTGGTACCAACACCGTCATTATTAAATGATAGGTAAAAATTGCCGAGATCAATAATAGATGTGAAACCACCTAGAGGGTTTACGGTTTTAAAATCTTCCCTTTTAAACTTTATTTGCCTTAAAAAGTTTGTAACAAACTCGCCCTGGGCTTTTCTATCTAAAATTTTACCCTGCATGATTGGATATTACATTATTAAATAAAGATTTTTATATTTTTACTATATTTAAATTTTTAATCTGCATGTAATTGTATATTAATTTGTTAAAAGGAAAAATATTTTAAGTAATATATGTATTATCGAATTAGGTGATAATGAGTGGTTAAGTTAGAAACCCTGGATTATAAGCCAAAGCCTATAGATCAAAACTATATAAACGATGAACAGAATTACCCTGTAACAGGAGAGCACAAAGGACATAAGGTTAGGGCTGAGGGCATACAGAGGATGGATGCTGATGGAAAGCCATACCCAACAAAGTTTGGTATCCATGGCAGCATTGTGGGTGTTGATTGGGAGGCATGTATAGCAGATGGCGCTTGCATGGATGTTTGTCCTGTATCCCTGTTTGAATGGGAATTAAATCCGGGCCAGTCAGGTACAGGAAACGATAAGCCCATCTCAAAGGATGATAAGGAGTTATGGGATAAATACAGAACAGATAAATGTGACCCAGTAAGGGAAAGCGAGTGCATATTTTGCATGGCATGTGAAAGCGTTTGCCCGACACTTGCAATTAAGGTAAATCCAGAATAAATTTTTATTATTTTTATTTAATAATAAAATGAAGTATAATTTCGATATTTATGTGAGTAGAAAATTGATTTAATATTAATTATCCTTGGGGTGGCACATTTTTAACGTCAGGTCTAAAATTCTATTGCATATATTTTGTTATTTTATTGAGATATTAAAGCCTCGTAAGCCTTTATTCCGTCTGACCTTTTTACTATTACTATGGTTTCATTTGAGCATGAAATTAACTGTAATATATTGATCTCTGCTGAAAATAATTTTTCGTTTATTTTCATGACAAAACCAGGAGTTTTAATTATCTCTGGTGAGGAGAATATATGTATTGAACTTACATCTTTTTCTATTATGGCATTTTTTGGTATTTCTGATAATTTATTTTTAGTTTCATCTATTATGTAAACTATTGAATCTGTTAGATATGTTGCAGATAAATAATTTAAATTTTCAAGCTTTCTGGTTGTGGTAATTACCATAATTTTATCCTGGAGCGTTATTTTGCTTTCTGATAATAATTTATTAATATGAGAGGTAAAATCGTCGCCTGTGTTTTCCATGGACATTTTATTTAGGGCAGATCTTATTGATATTATATTATAACCATTCATTTCATTGTATATCTTTCTTGCAAGCTTGCTGACATTAACAATGCCCATTCTCATTGATATTAATATTTCAGGATTCCTTTTAAGATAATTTCTAACAGCACTCTCAACGTTCCCCCTTCTTAATCTTTTTTCAACCATAATATCATAATACCCGCGGTACACCCACTGGTCAGACCTCATAAAGGCATAA
>NZ_LKBG01000049.1 GCF_001402945.1 Acidiplasma aeolicum | reverse complement strand
ATTCAGGGAGGAAAATAATGTACATAGTGAGTTGACGTATGTTTGGACACCCTATCAGAGAGGTATTAATGATTTAATGGTCATGGCAGGATTGGCTGTATATAATAAGAATTGATTATATTTAAATTATAAGAATTAATTTTAAGAATATTAGAATAATAACGTAATAAAAAGATTATAATGACAGCAATTGATAATTCTTAAAGAAGGTGTAAAAATTGAAAAGACTAATTCATAGAAAAAAATCATTAAGTTTATATCTTTTCATGTAGTAGGAATACATTATTAATTTGTTATAATTTTGTGAATATGTAATTACAGTTGCAACGTTATATAAATTTAAAATAGCACTAAAATGAAAATGTATAAGTTTATAATGTATAATATATGAAATACTAACAAGGGAAAACAAAATTTTTAAAAAGCAAAAACTAATAAACCACCAGTTATTAAATATTTTGATCACATATGTCGTCAGAATGGAATGCTGAAGAATTTAAGAATGAGCTTATAAAATTGAGGGAAAGCTTACATATAAAGAAACACCCAATATTTGATCTCTGGAGCCAGGGAAAGCTATCTAAGCAGGATATGGCTCAATATGTGCTACAGCATAGTCTCTGGAGTTCGCAGGTTGTAAATCTATGGGGCATAGTGGTGGCCAAAGCCAAAGAGCAGGACGTTCAGAATTTCTTTTTAGAGAATATGGCAGAGGAGCATGGTTTGGTATCTGAAGGTGGAAGGACTTCAACTCCTCACATTGAAATGCAAAAAAAATTTGCAAGAGCATGCGGTATCAGCGAGGATAAAATTAATAATATTGAGCCAACTGCCGGCTGTCTTGCAATGATAAGTTTTCATTGGCATATAGCACTTGGAAGAACATGGCAAGAGTATGTAGCAGCTTCAGTAGTAGGAAATGAATCCATGGAGGTTGGCATTATGGGCAGAATATTGCCTTCATTATATAATTATTATGGTTATAAAAAAGGTTCTTCAGAAATAGAGTTCTTTGAAGAACATTACTTGGCTGATCAAGAGCATGGAAATAGAGGAATAACAGCACTTGCAGAATATACTCATGAAAGGGAGCTTCAGGAAAAATGCCTTGAGGTGGTTAGAAATGCGGTTAAAATAAGGTGGCTGTTCCTAGATGAACTTCTCCATGGAATTAAAACTAATTGATAAAGAGGTAACCAGGATTTCTAATCTCAATTCTAAAATATAATTATATTGTGATTAATTTAAAAATACCATAATAGTTGGTTAGTTAGAATAAAAAGGAAAAATATTAATACTGGAAATTGGTGAGCTATACTATGTTAATAATAAAAAAGCATCTTGAATGGGGTGAAACAGACCCAGCACAAATTGTTTTTTATCCTAATTATTTTAGATGGTTTGACGCAGCTGGACATGAGCTATTTAAATATTTGGGAATACCATTAAAGAAGTTAATGGAAACAGAAAACATTATCCTTCCTATATTGAATGTAAGTGCTAAATTCATCAAGCCTTTAAAATATGATGATGATTTTGAAATAAGGCCATATATATCTAAAATAAACGAAAAAACTATAGAAATAACATATGAAGTATATAAGGATAATGTTCTGCATGCAACAGGTTCAGAAATACGGGGATGGGTGAATCAAAATGGGGAAAAATTAAAACTTATTAATATAGATGAAAAATTTATTAAAATACTAAATAAAAAAGATTAAATTTGCGATTAAGAATTCTTAAATTGTAGAGACATTTATTTGCTCTTTTTTAAAATATTTTTTTGTGGAAATTATTTGTTATAATGGAATGTTCATTATAAATAAAAAAGAGTATCCAAGCATACGTTAACTCACGATATATATAATTTTACTACCAGAGATTCCTGTAATTTTTATTTGCGACTACTATGCAGGTATATGTAACTATTATTTCACCATGGACACATCATAATTTCTGTTTCCCACATACCAGATATATTTCATTCCAAATATTTCCTTTAATACAGAAAATATCCTTTATATATAACATCTCAACTTATACCATGATGATTCCTTTTTCCTAATTCTATTCCAGGTTCCTGTTATATGTTAATTTATTTTCAATAATTCCCATTCTTTTATTGGTATCTATAACAGGCACAGAATGTGTATTCTTAAAAATATAATCATGTATATCAGAAGAATCATATATAGCATTCATTAGAACATACTTATGGTTCCGTACAGACTCTATCATTTTAAATTCAATATTTTTATCATATACGGGGTAGTAATCCCTAATTCCTGAATGGATAATGAATCTGTATCAAAAGCTGCCCTCCTTCTCTACTGAATGCCTATTGTAATATATCTCATGGCCTTTCATTATCCTTATAATTGATTAGGTTAAGATTTCTGTTAACAGTATTAACATCCATCTTTGAAAGTTGTCATCTCTAATAATTAAAAGATGCTTAAACTTTCAGGATTAACCATTACCCCCACCATCCCATCTGCAAATGCATTTGGGAATGCTTTTTTTATAATATTGTAAGAGCCATTAATGTCTGCATTTATTAAAATGCCCTTTGCAGTCCTAAATAGACCTCTAAATATCCTTTTACCAAGATATTTATCATGTTTGCATATTTCCTCATTGTCAAGGAAAGAACATTTAGAAGTTTATGATTCTTCCTGTAAAATTATCTTTATTCCATATTCCTCTCCCTTGTATTTAATTAATTTTATTAGTTTATTAAAAGGTATTTGAACAAAGTTCTGGTTATTCTTCTTACCTATGTTAATACTCTGCTTCCATAGTTCATTATGTCCTATAACTATTGTATCAATATTATTTAATAAGGAATAATTAATAATTCCTTTTGATAGTTTATAGAATAAATCATTTGTTTTTCTATTTCTCCTGTCTGTTATTAGTTTCATCATTCTGGTATATCTTGGATATTTTTTATTGTTTTTATCTAATATATCATTAACAGATTTTAATTTGGATAATTGCTTATTATAGAATTGATTAATAGATTTGACAGGACCGCCCTTAACAACTATTGGGTTTTTCCCCAACGTTGTTTGATATGGCTACGGTATTGTCAACTCCTATATCAATGCCTATAACATTGTTTTTTCTATTCAACGGCTCTGTTATATTCTTTTTATAAACAATTTCTATATTATAACCATTACCAAGAGGTATTATCCTTACCTCACTTAATTTAACATCGTCATCCAATCTTGTTTTTACTGATAAATTTATTATTTTAGGAAATGTAAGAATATTATCTCTCATATGGCACTGCTGATTTGTAAAGATTAAGAAAAACTCCCCGTTTTATCCTTATAATGTGGAATATTTGGTTTTCCTAAAAACTTATCTGGATTTTTATAGTATTCCTTTAATGCCTTAAAATATGAGAACTATATAGTTCTAAATGTTTTTATTAGCCATTGAAGTGTCTGTTTTGGCAATATATTATCCCTGGGCTTACACTGCTGTATAATGATGTTTTAGAAGGTATAACATCGTTTTTCTTTATTTTGTTATCCCTGTATAATTTAGAATTATCAAAGAATCTTTGCCTTGTAATATAAATTAATATATTAAATAACGGAAT
>NZ_LKBG01000048.1 GCF_001402945.1 Acidiplasma aeolicum | reverse complement strand
ATTGCTTATTTAAGAATATTCATTAAGATTCTACAGTGTTTTTCCCATGTATATTCTTTGGTTATATTTAATAAGTTGTTCTGTAGTTTTTCATAATTGATTTCATTATTATTTTCCAATATAAAATTTGATATTTTGTTAATATCATTTTTATCTACAATATACCCACCACCATATTTTTTAATTATATCAGAAATTCCTAATGTGGAATCTATAATCACAGGTGTAAGATGCGAGATAGCTAATACTATAGCGAGTCCCGGACCGTACTCCATGGGACCAGCAAATCTAATTACAAATTTTGAAGAAGCATATAATTCATCAAGTTCTTCATCAGGCATATTATCATTTATGATAACTTTTTCCTGTAAATTTCTTTTATATACATTATTTTTAAAATCTTCAAATTCAGATTTTAGATTCCATCTTCCAATAAAATAAAGTTTAAAATCAGGTATAGCTTCGATAATATCTAAATAAGTATCGGGTGATCTATCTTTGCTCCAAGTAGACGTTGCAAGGATTATATTATCCCTTTCATGAAAGTTTTTAGTTTTTTGTAATGTCATTCCTACTAAATCTGGTTCACATTTAAATCCATATATAGATGTTACATTATTGGCAATTTTCTCGGTTACAGCAAAAATTTTATCTGCATTTTGCAAAACGTCTCTCTCCATTTTAGTAGCTATTTTACCCAATACAGGAACATTATACTTACCATTAACGTGTTCGTGCATCATTACAGAGTATGGAATTCCCAGCTTTCTCTTAATTTTTAGACCAGCCAATCCAGCCCACTGGTCGTGACATATTATATAATCCGCATCCCCCTTTTTAACAGATCTTGCAAATTTATTTATAAGGTTATAATCAACTGTGCCTTCTCCTCTTCTATTAGGCATAAATATGCCTGTTATAAATGAGTATATGCCTTTCGGTTTATAGTTTTCACCTGAAAATATTTCATAATCTATATCCTCAAGTTCATTTAAAAGATTCCTGCCACTTTCCGTTGCTCTCAAAAACACAAGTTTGACTTTATATCCCATTTTAGTTAATTGTTTTGCCTCAGCTATTGCTATTTTCTGTGCTCCTGCAGTCCATAGAATTCTAACCAAAATTATTATCTTCATTTTTATGTGTACAAATATTTAATATAAAACTTTATGTATTTCGTTATTGGCTGTGTACATAATTCTGTGTAAATATAAATCCCGGTTATTCATGCAAGGATCATTAAGGAACATATGAAAGAGTCTCTTTTGAGTAAGAAGACAGTAAAACAGTGAATACAACCATACGAAATTACACTTTATACGTGTCTTACAATTATATTAAAATTCGATAACTTCATAGGCAGTGTTTTCAAGGATTTCGCAATTATCTGACCTGAGGTGCCACTCCACCCCTATGTGGTTGAATTCATCCACTGTCTGAATCGCTATTACATCTCCTGGGGGATAATTTTACATTCACCCACTTTCCCTTATTGCATAGATGATTCTTATTGTTGAAATAACTATCCGTGTAGAAGTAAAAAAAAGTCCCGCGAATGACTTCAATTTCATTCTTATCAATGCAGTTATGGAGGCGTGCCATAAATGAGAAAACCTGGGAACTTTTATTTTTTGATAGGTACAGCAGTATAACGAACGAATACATATAGGAATTATTAACCGGAAGCAGTGTTCAACCTGTCAGTTAAGTGTGTTGTTAAAGTTCCCAAAAGTATACGTAAATAGCCCATTGAAGTAAAAAACAATGAGCAAAATATATTCAATCGCTGAAAAGATAGACAAAAGACTCGGAATCAATATACCTCTTAAAAATCTGTGGAAGCTGACAGCTTCGCACAAAAATCTGTTATTAAGCATATTATAGCAACATCATAAAAATAAATGTAGTATCGTTTAATCTTGTTCATTCAAATTTTATTTTTTCTATAGGTGTCCAACACAAAGTATGAAAGCACAGCTAAATAAATTATCATGCCTATATAAAATACATCCATTATTATTTTTCCCTCAGTTATTATCTTAATATCATTTAATGAAGCTATACTTTTATTTATGATAAAGATGCTGTTTCCATAAATTCCGGGTATGGAACTATAAAGTTTCCCCCCGTAACTTGCTTTATATTCCCTTAAGCTCGGGTATATTGAGACTATAATAGATGGGTTTTTGTCATTTAATAAGGATGTGTTTTTAATCAAAATTAAGGCTGCAACTTTGGTATAACCTTTCAAATATAATCCTTTGCTAAAATTAAACTTTACCCACTGGTAATTATTCATTGTACTATTTTCCATATAGATAAGGGCACTTCCATTGTTTCCCTTCAATAAAGTATTATTCAATGTCACAAAGTTGCCAAAGGGCAATGTTGAATTTTCACTTATGTGCGGATATGATATATATCTGCAACTTAAATTATTGATATAAAACGTGCCATTGGTATAGTCGTATAGCCTAAAGTCAACATATTTTTCTGTTGCGGAAAATGTATAAGAGAAAGTGTATTTTTTATATGAATTGGAGACATTGAAATTATACCCTAAAAATACATTATCGGTATATATATTGCTTCTCGGTTCTCCCATGAATAGTACCAAACCCGTGCCATTGACAGATGCTTTAGCATAAAATGTAAGCTTTAATGAAACCACTGTTGAGTTGATGGAGTTGCTATTTACATAAAATCCTCCTGCACCACCATCAAATGAACCATTATATGAAATACTAATGCCGTTAATAGACGCATTGCCTGTAATTTTTACTGTTCGATTATAATAAGAATAGTATGCTTCACTATTTACCCATAACGTCAAAGTGAAATTGTCGGGCAATCCAGTAGCATAATTGTGTCCAGCACCTGAGATAGTTTTATTGGAACTTAAGTTGAAATAGGGGGACTCGGTTGAACCTACTAAGGTAGATAGATATCCGGGTGTGTCTATGGAAATATTTTTGCTATTATTGTCAAAATTTACAGGTAATCCATATTTATTGCCATAGGTGATTGCAACATTATAGCCCAAGGTCTTGAATAAATATGGGAGTGCAACTTCATAGATATTATTTCCTTCATAGTTTAACAGCAGGTTGGACTTATAAATTGAAGTAAAGTTATCTACCTCAAATATGTCCACTTGATATTTACTATATATCTCCTTCAATCCGGTGGTATTCTGTAGAAAACTCTGTGCTTGTGTAAAACTCTTAAAACCCGCGTTAGAAAATGTATATTCAAATATTGCCCCTGGATTCTTCTGTATGTCCTGATTTGAAATCACAACGTATTTTACACCAGAATATAATAAATTGTAATATAAATCTACACTCAAATTATTTGATGTAATATAATCCAAGTTAGGTATGGATGCTTCTGGGTGTGGTGATTCATATACCCTATTACTAAACGCAGGACCACCAATCCATAGTATGTTGAAATTGCTCTTCTGCGATGAAATAAAATCATAGGCATGGATAACACTGCTATTGATATTTAATGGCGTATATCCACCTATATTGGCAACATTATTTCCATATGCAGTATCAGGAGCTCTTGCCGGATAAAATGTACCGTCGAATGCTTGCCAGCCAGAAAGGTGAACAGAAGGGGGCTTACTCCGGGCATTTCCACTCTTTTATCAATAAT
>NZ_LKBG01000047.1 GCF_001402945.1 Acidiplasma aeolicum | reverse complement strand
ATGATCGGTTTTGCATCTGCCATTAGGAGCGCTACAGGTGGAAAGGCCATCTGGAACTCAGAAAATGCAGGGTATCAGAGGGTACCTTATGAACTCCAGGCAGGCATAGTTGCAAAAATTAGGGAGAGAAAGGGGCTTAAACCAGAACCCTATGATGAGTCCTATTATGCTTCCCTGTAATTTTAATCAAAACATTTTTTAGATATAAATTAATCATTTTTTATGAAATATTTATGTTTTAATGGTCATGATCGTAAAAATAATGAGTTATTCTGCAATGTTTGTGGATCCCCATTTGAAATAATTGTGGATGAAAAATATCATGACAAAATACTCGATAACTATCCATATATAAAAAAATGGATAAACCTGGGTGAGGTTACCACACCAGTAATCGGTAACGGAGACCTTTATTTTAAACTTGATTATTATTCTCCAACATTCTCATACAAGGACCGTGGTTCTAGGACATTAATATCCTATTTGGCATCCAGATACGATAATCATAATTTAAGCATAAATGAGGATTCATCAGGCAACGCCGGTGCATCCATAGCTGCCTATGGCCATGTGGCGGGTTTTAATGTAAATATATTTGTTCCAGAAACAGCGAATGCAATGAAGCTTGGTCAAATAAAGCTTTACGGGGCAAATATAATAAAGGTTAAGGGCAGCAGGGATGAGGTTCAGAATGTGGCAATGAAATACGATGGAATATATGCATCCCATGTGTTAAACCCTGAGTTCAGGGATGGCATACGAACCCTGGCATATGAGATATTTAACCAGTTTGAGCATATGCCTGATAGGGTTTTTATACCGGTTTCAGCCGGAACATTACTTTCAGGGTTATTCTCAGGTTTTAAGCACCTTCTTGATTCTGGGGAGATAAATAAAATACCGGAAATAATTGGTGTCCAGCCTGAGATTATATCACCATTATGCTCTCAAATCAACGGTACATTATTTGATGAGAACAATGATAAGTCATCTGTGGCCGATGCACTTGTATCCAAAAAGCCCGTTTTAATTAAAAAAATGTATGATATTATTAAAAATTATGGAAGATGTGTTACTGTATCTGAAAATGAAATAATTACGGCAAGAGGTGATCTGGCATTATCAGGCATACTTACCGAATACAGTTCTGCCACGGTATATGCCGCATATAAAAAATTAAACAAATATGGTAAAAATCTTTTAATACTTACAGGAAATGGCTTAAAAACAAATTATTAATTTACCTCGTAATCCTTACCATTTATGGTAAAATAATATGATACATTGATACCTGCATTTTTAACAGTTAATGAGACTGAACAGTACTTTGTCATTGATAATTTAATGGCCTTTGCTGCACTTTCCGGATCAACATCTCCCTCAAATATATAATGTATTTTCGCATATTTGAGAAATCTTGGGTGCTCATCCCTTTTTTCTCCCTCAATCTCACATCTATATGATTTTATATCCATCTTCATTTTGTTTAAAATTACAAGAACATCATCACTGGTGCATGCACCCATGGCCATTAATAATAATTCTGTTGGTGAATGATAAATATCCTTTCCAACAATCGAATTCTTAATTTTTACATCATCCTTCCCATCATCTGATATAAACCCTATATCATTATCGAATTTTATCGACACCTTCATGGAAATTGATTTTTATACATTATATAAAGTTTATTCACTGGTAAATTTTGTAATTATTTCATTCACAACGTATTCCGGAACACCTGTTTCCTTTGATGTCCTGGATATATCAAGATTCTCAAGAAATGATCTTATTACCTTTCTGCAGAAATCATCGTATTTATCCGCAGCAGTTTTTAATTTCTCAATAATTTTATCTTTTATTGCCAGTAATTCGGTACGTTTTTTCTCAATATCATTTATGGCATTATTTATATCGTTTAATTTTTTTATAAGAGAGATGTTTAAATCAGGCAGGTCAACTTTATTTTCATATTCTATATCCAGTTTTTTGATTCCCATAAAATTTTTTGAATAATCTATAATTATCGTTGAAAATCCCTGAGATTTATATATTTTTCTAGGTGCACCAAGGGAGGATGGTATAATTCCGCTGGCAGACACAAGCCCTATTTTTTCCAGTATATCAAGCTGCTTGTTAATTGCCTGCTGTGATATTCCCATGGCCTTGCTAAGCTCAAGTGCATATGAATCATAATTTGCCAGCATTTTAAGCAATTCCCTTCTGGTATTATTTTCCAGTATGTTAAGTAACGTCCATAGATCATCCTCCATTGAAATCACCCTAAAATTAAAAAGAATAATTTAATGGTTTTAATCTATTTTCACTGTCTTTCCAGAATTCCTTCCGCCAGTTTTTGATATTGTGACATCGAGGACACCATTTGTGAACTTTGCAGAAACGCTGTTTACATCCACTGGTGTGTTGAACTCTATGTTTTTGTAATATTTTCTTTTGTCAGTGTCAACAGTTAATTCCACATTATACTCATTTACAGTTAATTTTATGTCTGATTTATCAACGCCGGGCAGTTCATATGTTATGTATATATTTTTATTATCCTCATTGATATCTGTTAATGGCTCCCTGAAACCCTCTTTTATGTTCTCATTGAATCCAAGCCTCCTTGGTACGTTGCCGAATTCCTGGAATGTTGGCTTGCCGTCAGGGCCTATCTTATATGTAAAGCCATATACATATGGACCCATAACCTTGGCATTACTGTTACCTTTCATTACAGATTCCCAGAATTTGGCTATTTCGTTATTTATCCTCCTCATGTCAAAGCCAAATTCATCGTACAGCTCATCAAATATATCATCCCAGTCATCATATTTTTTATCCACCATATATCTCACCTCAGTTGACAACCTTTAGTTGTCAACTGATATATTAAAAAATAGTATATAAAGTTTTCTACTAAAATGTTATTATATTGCACCATGATTTTTTTTAGTCATTATAAAGCAATACATTTTTCATTGCAAACAAATTCCATATTTATATGCAATTAACAGAGCGACACCATATCGGCTTATTATCTTTTTAGTGCTTATTATAAAAAATAATCTTAAAAATTAATCCTCCCCATCCTTATGTATGTAGAAGGTTCCTATGATATTCTCTATATCAGAATCAGGAAGCCTGAACTCCCTTATCTTAATATTGCTTTCAAGAAGCATTAATTTTGCAAGGTCATCAGGGTAACCTTCAGCATATATAATCTCTGTTAATCCTGCATTCATTATCATCTTGGAGCAAACAACGCATGGATGTGTGGTAACATATATTTTGGCTCCCTTAATGCTTACTCCATTTACAGCAGCCTCTATAATTGCATTCTGTTCAGCATGCAATCCCCTGCACAGTTCATGCCTTTCGCCTGATGGTATACCCATCTCATCACGTATGCATCCAACAACGTCACAGTTAACGGTGTGTGTTGGTGGTCCATTATAGCCTGTGGCCAGAACCTGGTTATCCCTAACGATAACAGCACCCACCTTTCTTCTGGTGCAGTTAGATCTGGATGCGGCAAGATAGGCCATCCTCATAAAGTATTCATCCCAGGTTGGCCTCCTATATTCATACTCCATGCTTATTAATTAATAATAATGATATAAATATTATTTAAAATTTATCTTAACATTCACTATATATAAAAATAAGATC
>NZ_LKBG01000046.1 GCF_001402945.1 Acidiplasma aeolicum | reverse complement strand
TTTCCATATATAAATATATTTATAACAATTCCTTTTATAATTATTATGAAAGCATTTGTTATGAAAAAAATAGATGAAACCGGCTTTATGGATAAGCCAGTACCTGAATGCGGGCCCTATGATGCCATTATAAAAACAACCCATGCATTAATATGCACATCGGATACACATACACTCCATGGTGCCATAGGTGAGAGGCATAATCTAACTATGGGGCATGAGGCGGTTGGAACGGTTTACAAAATAGGTGACCATGTTAAATCATTTAGACCTGGTGACAGGGTTATAGTTGGTGCCATAACACCCGACTGGGGCTCCCTTGCAGCCCAGATGGGGCATCCATCACAGTCAAATTCTCCACTTGGTGGATGGAAATACGCAAACACCAAGGATGGGAGCCTTGCTGAATACTTCCATGTTAATGATGCTGATGCCAACATGGCAAAAATCCCGGATAATGTAAAAGATGAGGCTGCAGTATATGCTGCTGATATGATGTCCACCGGTTTTATGGGTGCAGAGAATGCACACATACCACTCGGGGGTGATGTTGCAATATTTGGAGGGGGGCCGGTTGGATTAATGGCCGTGGCAGGCTCCAGAATGCTTGGTGCTGGCAGTATAATACTTGTGGAAACAGTGCCGGCAAGAATGGAACTGGGAAAATACTATGGTGCAGATAAAATAGTGGATTTTAAAAAGGAGGATGCTGTAAGATCCATAATGGGAATTACGGGCAACAATGGTGTGGATTCCAGCATTGAGGCTTTAGGTTCTCCGGTTACATTCGCAAATGCAATTAATGTAACAAAACCCGGGGGAACAATATCAAACATAGGTTATCATTCCCATGGTGATTCCGTGCCCATACCGAGGGATGGATGGGGCTATGGCATGGCTGAAAAAACAATAACAACAGGATTATGCACTGGTGGGAGATTAAGAATGGAGAGGCTCATGAAAATTCTCGAAAATAAAAGGATTGACCCAACAAAATTAACAACACACAGATTTAAATTTGATGATGCTGATCGGGCCTTTGAAATGATGGACAAAAAAACAGACAATGTGATTAAGCCCCTAATTACATTTTAATTTTATTATAAACTATTAAATAAGAATAAATCATTAAGTTATAAAGATGTTCACGGTTACAATAACCCTTGAAAGAACAAAATATGAGAATTACATAAAATCTGTGGAACCAGAACTGGAGTACAGCTTTGGAAGGTCTGAAATAAATTTAAATTCGGACGCATCCAGCTTTTACATTACAATAAAATCACCTGATGTTTCTTCCATGCGTGCCAGCCTTTCCTCAATTTCAAGGGTTTTAAATGTTGCCAAAAAGGTAATGGAGGTAGAAAAATGGTAGAACCAAATATAAATGCGTATTTGCAGAATCAGTTAAAGCAGGCACAGGATATACAGGCCCAGATAGAGCAGATAGCAAACCAGAGGTATCAGCTGGACATTAAGGTTAAGGAAATAGACAGAACATTAAAGGAGCTTTCCAGCGTAAAGGACGGCACACCCATTTATAAAAACGTTGGGCCGGTACTATATAAAATAGATGATAAGAACAAGCTTGTATCGGACCTAGAGGAACAAAAGGAGTTAAGCCAGATGAGGCTTAAAACACTTGAAAACCAGCAAAAAAGCCTTGAAGAGAAATATAAGGAGCTGGAGGAAACTATACAGAAGAGGTACGAGGAGGCAAGCAATAAAAAGCAGAATTAAAGTGTTTCCAGAATTTTTTTCCTTATAATTGATGAACTGTTATTTATGCCATCATATTTTGATGTCCTTTTAACGGTTACATTTAATCCCAGTTTTTTGCATTCATTAACTATATAATTCTCATCAAAATTCTGGTCATAACCAAGTGTAATTATATCAGGCTTTAATTCCTCAACCGTTTTGAAAATATTGTCACTGCTGTGGCCAACAACAGCATAATCAACGGGCTTTAATGCCCTTATTAATTCAAGCCTTTCATTTTCATTGAATATAAGCCTCTTGCCATGCTTTGCTGCGGTATAATCTGAGGCAACAACAACCATTAAATAATCACCAAAGGATTTTGATTCCTGAAGGTAATGCAAATGTCCAAGATGCACTATATCAAATACCCCGGTAGCCATTACCCTTATCATTTTAACAGTAAAATGCATGAATAATTATAAAGTTTGGCATTAAAATTTTATAATTATTTTTAAATGTTTTACAGCATAATTTATTAAATTATATGTTTATAATTCAGTTAAATATTCAAATAACTTTAAGTTTATATACGGATTTACAATTAATTGTTATGGAAGGCCTGGTTGGAGATGTGTATGCTGCACTCAAAAATTACATAGATTCTTTAAAGGATAAATCGTGTGCCATTGCGTTTTCAGGCGGGCTTGACTCATCGCTCCTTCTGGCAATATCAAATTATAAGTTTATTCCATATACTTTAGGGTTTAGAACATCAAGGGATATAGAAAATGCCCAGAAATCAGAACTATTATTAAATATTAATGTTAAAAAAATTTATCTTGATGATTTAAACATTGATGGATATATTGATGAGCTGTTAAAAATAGATAAAAACATAAGTAAAATGGAAATGGGCTATGAGCTCGTGCTGTTCATTTTAATGGATTTTATTTCAGAAAAATATGTTGTAACAGGCCAGGGTGCAGATGAGATATTCTATGGATATCATAAATTTATGGAAAATCCAGGGCTTTCAAATGAAACCTACCTTAACAGATTATTTAATGTGACACTGCCGAGGGAGAAGAAGATGGCAGAGTATTACGATAAGGAATTAATAACACCATATCTAAACCCAGAAATTTTAAAATTACGTTCGAAAATAACAAGGAATGTTAATATAAATGGCGAAAGCAATAAGCTAATATTAAGGGAAATAGCAAAAAATATTGGCATTCCGGATTCAATATTTAACAGGAATAAAAAAGCTGCCCAGTATGGGTCAGGAATAAACAGATATTTAATAAAAAAATTAAAATAATTTTAAAAATATAATCATAAAAAATAAGAAATTAATAAATAGCATTTCACAATATAGTATATAAATTAACGGGATACATAATGACATACATAGGCATAATAGGAGGTAGTGGGCTTTATACACTAATGAAAGAAACTGAAACAATTAATGTTGACACACCCTACGGGAAAACATCCGATAGTATAGAAATCGGCAAGATTAATGGTGTTGATGTGGCATTTATACCAAGACATGGTAAAAAACACACAATTCCACCACATAAGGTTAATTATAAGGCTAATATATGGGCATTAAAACATATTGGTGTTGAGAGAATTGTTGGACTTAATGCTGTAGGCTCCTTAAAGGAAGATTACAGTCCTGGGGATATTGTTGTTCCTGATCAGTTTATTGATTTAACAAGAAGGCGTGATTTAACCTTTTATGATGGCCCAGATGTTTATCATATATCAATGGCAGACCCATTCTGCCCGGATATAAGCAGAAAAATATATGAAACCGGAAAATCGTTAAATTATAATATACACAGTTCCGGAACGTATGTATGCATAGAGGGGCCAAGGTTTTCAACAAGGGCCGAATCCAGATTATTCCATACATTTGGTGATATAATAGGCATGACGCTTGTTCCAGAAATAAATCTTGCGG
>NZ_LKBG01000045.1 GCF_001402945.1 Acidiplasma aeolicum | reverse complement strand
ATCTTTTTTTCATATAAAAAGTAAGTAATAAGTAATAAAATAAATTATTTGGACTTTATTTATTCTAATTCATAAATATATTTGCGTTAATCAAATATATTTATCACAAATGTATCATCTTTAATTTATAATCTGGATTAAATTTATATAGCAAAAAAAATTTTAGTATTGGGGATAAAAATGGTAAGAACAATAACATTGTTGATGACCGGAATATTGCTAATAATAGCCGGCTTTGGTACCTTCATCCAGGGTTATCTGAATACTGTACCATATCCATTATATGTGGAAATAGTGGGTGCCGGACTGTTCATTATAGGCCTTGCATTTACAGCCATAGGATTTTCTGAGTATGGACTAAATGACAGGATAAAATTTAAATGATTTTTTAATCTTCTGAAAAGTTTTTTGATTTTTTCTTGGAATTTTTTAGGTAATAGTTTTTTGGTACAGAATACTGGTAAAGTGTATCTATTGTGCTTAACCACATAAAAGGCAATGCCGTTGCCCATAAAATTGCTGAAAATATAATTTGTTGCTCTATTCCATATAATGGGTATAAAGTGGTATTTTCTATTAATGCAATGTAAAAAATTATTAGGGCAGTCATGCTGAACATCATTGCATTGTATTCAACATATGCACGCTTTAATGTATCAATATTTGAATAGATAAGGTAAACTATGAAACCTGAGACAAATGCCATAAGGTTCATTAAGAGGAATATATTATAATATGTATATGCCAGGGCTGTAAAATACGGTATAAACCAGATAAACATAATTATGCTTGAAAAAATTATTAGTGAAATTATTAGATATTTACTTTGTATTCTGGGCTGGACACCTATTTTTGTTAGGACATACATAAAAAATATACCGGCAACAAACATAAGTATGTTTATTCCGAAGAAGAATATTAATGATAATAATTCCAGTTTAAAATAAATTCCAAAAATTTCAGCAATTGGAGTAATTAATATAAAAAATATTGCCATAACTGGAAATATATTGCTATTCCTGATATTTTTTATCTGTGATACAATTTTTATCTGAGTTTTCCTGTTTAGAAATACTGTAAGCATAAAATTACTCAATAAAAGCAGGACAATGCTTTCACTTAGTAGTGTGGTGCTAACTGCTGTGGCTAGTGCAGCCGCTATTGTTGGTAAGGTTGCTGTTAACCCCTCACACTGGCAGCTTAATGCAGATATACCGCCGGTTAATGTTGGGCTTATCATGTTTTTTGCAACGGAGTTGTTTCTAACTATTTTAAATATCATGTAATAATTTTCAGTAAGCAGCGCGGCAAGTATAATATAAAGAACTATTGATTGAATTGAAGTGGTGAAATAAAGATAATTTATTCTCATTATAATTCCATAATAAAAGAAGTATGGTACTTTTTCAATTGGAAAATCTGCATATATTGAATCAACAACTATTTTTGTTGGTTCCACTGGTGTTGATATAACAAGAAACTTTGATATGAATAGCATTGCGATTAAAATGGATATAAATCCGGCACCACGGTAAAATAAACTTCTTTTTTTATTAAAATATAATTCTTCAATAATATCAGCGTAAAATGCTATTATAAGGAATATTATTATTTCATACATTATATATACAATATAAGTCGCCAGTAGCACAATGAATGTTACAAGGCCAATAAATAAAAAATATAAATAAATTCTATCAATAATAGAATTCTTTCTAAAAAATACCAGTAATGGCAGGGCCACGTAAGGAATTATAAAAAATAAAAACTGATAGATTGATGGGTAATATATATTACTGAAAATTACAAAAACATTGGTATAAAATGAATAAAAGAAAAGATAAGCTGTAAAAATTGAAATCAATAGACTCTCGACTACCTCCCTCTTCATAAAATCACATATGTATAATTTTCAATAAACTTATTTATAGAAACTATTCTATAAATAATTAATAATATCATCTTTAAATCTTTGATATATGAATTCCCTGACATTTACATTGGGAATCATAACCATTGTGGTTATGGTTGCCTATGTGTCAGCTGTATTTGCGTATGTATTAAAAAATAAATTTACAATATCATTTTTAAAACTGGCCTCAATAGGCATATTTACCGCAATGATGGCCAGCATGCTCAACGCATTAACCTTTTATATAACAACCACAAGAAGCTTATTGAACACTGCCACCGCCTTCGTTATAGGCATGGCATTAATGACCCAGCCGCTTGTTGCCACATTTATAGGTGTTATCCATGGGGGATTATCCAGAAAGGGGCTTACAAGGGCCATTGGCGTTTCCTTTACAGGTCTAATTATATGGAATGAGGTTTCTATGGGTATTTTTCTGTATTACCTGTTTAATCCAATAATAATACATTTTGATTATTACCATATATTTTATTCTCTTTCATTTGTTTATGCGTTAAGCTATGGAATTAACACAATATATTTTCTGGTCCCAATGACTGTTGAAATGGCAGTGCTTTATTTTGTTTACAAGCCCAAGGGTATGCACAAATATGCGGCAATATCAATATTCACCATGGATTTAGTTTCCCCCACCATACTTGGTAATAACGATTTTGTTTTTATTGGCGGTGTTCTGGAAATGGCCATAATGATAATATTTATGGTAATTTTTCTTGAGTATATTGCATCGCACAGGCTTCTAATGCCAAAAAAAGATGCATACCATATAAAAATGATTTTTATTGATTACCTTTTTATGGGCATAGGAACATTTTTGGGAACAATAATGTTAAAACCCTTTGGGCTGGTATGGATATTTTATGCCATGGGTATAATATTTGGAATGTGGTATTATTATCACAGCATGTTCCTTGAAAATATTAATAAGGCACTGCCTGAAAATAAGGAAAAAATTCCAAGAAAGGTTAGGGCTGCCAAACCCAGAAATTTAATATTCTTTGTGCTTCTTTCATCATTTATAATAGAATTTTTGATGGCCGCATCAATGGATTTTGCCACATATGATTATGTTCCATTTTACAGATTCATAGATACCGTGCCGGTATATAGTGGTGTTTCTGTTACCAGCGTTTATGTACACATAGTATTAAGGGAATTTATATCACCGTTTGTGCCTGCCACAACTGGCGTTTCCAACTTTCTTGTATTATATGATATGGCGGGAGGCGTTTATAAATTCACACCAGTATCAATATTTATTGAAATTTTTTATATTATTGGTTATATAACTGAATCTCCACCATTTTTAATAATTATGGGTCTTGAAATGGGGGCACTTGTTATATCCAGAATTAGGAAACTTGCAGACCGGGGAAAAAAGATCAACCTTGCATTTGCCCTTACTGCGTTTGCAATATACACAGTTGCCGGGCCAAACTTTTTAAATCCGATATGGTACAATAAATTACCATTATGGTTAAGCACAGGTTACGAGGCTGCACTATATCCCTATCTTGTTTTACCATTAATTGGATCATATGTGCTTTATGCCTTTCTGGCACTTCTCTTTGGGAGAAGATCATACTGTTCGACACTATGCCCTGCAGCAGTAATGTATGGTGGTTCACTTGGACAGGCCATGGTTAAGTATAATTATGAATCAAAATTAAGTAAAAAGGAGTCTGGTAAATACTTCAGCAATACTGTTCTATCAATAGCCTCCATGTCATGGATTCTGGCAATACTTGCGTCATTGTTTTCATACTATTACACAAGTACTGGAAGATTGTTTTTTAGCATTTATGGAATAGACCCCTCAGTATTTTATTCCTATTTTATGTGGGATATACTATGGTACATATTCTTTATATCCATACCATTCACCGGCATGAGTCCGTGCAGAAAATATGGCTGGTGCTCCACAGGAACACTTGCGGGTGTATTTAGCGTTCTTGGATTTTTTAAGCTTAAGGTAAAAGATAAAAATATTTGCAAGAACTGCACAACAAGGGACTGTGCAAGCTCATGCGAGGTGGGCCTGTCAACAATGCCAGATGATTTTATTGAAAAGGGATATTTTAAAAGTGTAAAATGTGTTGGTGCAGGTGACTGCATCAGGGCATGCCCATACAATAACATATATTTTTATGATGTCAGGAATTTTGTAAGGGAAAAACTGAAAATTGCAAATAAACATGAAAGCAGCTCAGGTGCCATGAGTGAGATGAAACAGCAAAACATTATAACAAAAAAATAAATTAGGGTGTTAAAATGAATGAAATATTATATTATTATTTTATATTTCAGGTAATACTTGCCTTTGGAATAGTAATTGTTGGAGGTACTGTGGAGGGCTATGGTTATGGTTTATCACTTGGAACCAACTGGCCATATACAAGGGATATGCCGGTTAAGGCCAAGGCCGGTGATCCTGAGGTGTGGCACAGGATACTGGCCACACTGCTCGGAATAAATGCGGTTATTATGGTTATACTTGTTCCAAGGGCACTGGAAATAACAGGATTAATACTGGTAATTATAACAGCACTGCTTGGTATGGCAACACTTTACACCCTTGCAGGTAAGGCACCGGCATTGGTTCAGGGCCTTCATGACATACTTGCATATTCCACTGGAATTACATACCTATTAATAGTTACAGGCCTTTATGGCAATGAACTTCAGTTAATTGAGCATAACATACCCTTATACTTCTTCTTCTTTGTTATATTCATGGGCGGGATGACAACCGGCCAGCGTGGATATCAGAGACCCATAGGCTATTTCAGATTTCCAAAAACCAAATCACAGTGGATATGGAGCATTCATGGTATTGCCGTGTTACTTTTCCTGTTTTCGCTTTCATTCTTTTATTACAGGTACAGCATCGCGTTAATTATAATAGCAGTACAGATTATAGTGGGAATTATTGTATTTGTCTCTGTGAACAAATCAGCATCAAGACCCGGAGCAATTGTACCCATTCATCAGCTATTTACAATATTTATTCTAATGTCAATAATATTTCAGCTAACACTATTTTAAAAAAATTATTTTAAATTTTCATTTATTAACTGCCTTAAAGACCTTCTTAGCATCAAATTAAGTGTTGTCTGTGGTATGTGGAGTTCCTCTGAAAGCTTATCAAGGCCGATTCTTTTGGGAACATCGAAGTATCCCATTTCATATGCCTGCTTTAGTACATAGAGGCTTTTTGTATCTGATTTTCTACCCCTGTGTATTTTTACATCAACGTCCTCTATTTTATATTTCTCCCTTAGTATTTCCGCAATTTTGTCAACCTTGGCACAGTTATCCACCTCAACCTTCCAGTGAGTGTTGCCCTTATAGTCTATTCTTTCTATAAGCGGATTTTTCTTATTTTTTACAAGCGATGATTTTAGGACATCAATAATGGGGCATGAGGCGGTTACAGTTACCCTGAATGTTACAGTATTTTTTGTCCTGTCCAGTATATCTATGTGCTCAAAATCATTGTAATTTTTTAAAAAATCTGCTGTTTTATTTATTATTTCCGGTGATTCTGAATATATTGATACCGTTTCCATGAGCTGATCAGTGTCCCAGCTCCTGCTAATTAACCTCATTTTAATATGATAGTTCTGTATTAAATTTGATGCAAAGCATCTGTCATATTTAAAAATATATGTGACGTCCATTGCTCTCTATTAACAAATACTTAATAATTATTAAATTTTATTATAATTTATAACAATGAATTAAAATATAATAAATAAAAATTTATGTTTGAACATTTTATGACGAAATAAATTATATTTCAATATTTTTTTAAATTTTACCGTAGCCGCCTCCCCCGGGGGTCTCTATAATGACCTCATCGTTTTTATTTAATTCGGATGAGAATTTTGCCGGCATCCTTTTTTTTCTCCCTGATGATATTATATAAAGTGATCCGGTCTTGCCCGGGGAACCACCGTGTATACCCCATGGTTTAACCATAAATCTATCAGCTATTACAGACATATACGTTTGATTTGTAACATAAAATGACCTTATTATACCCTCACCACCTTTATGCAAACCATTTCCACCGCTGCCACGTCTTAATTTATATGCTGTGAAGAACATTGGATATTCCTTTTCTGCTATTTCAATCGGCGTGTTAAGGGTATTTGTCATATTTGAGTGCACCCCGGACTCACCATTGGAATTATACCTGCCACCATTACCTCCACCAATTGTTTCATAATATGACCAGTATTTGCCATTATTCTCACCCCCAAGCATGATATTCATCATTGTGCCTGATGATGCTGCAGGTATTTCCTTTAAAAATTTAGATAAAGCAAGTAAAACTGTATCTGCCACACGCTGTGTTGTCTCCACATTGCCACCAGAAACTGGATGCGGTTTTTCTGGGTTTAACAGGGATTTTTCTGGAACATTAAGGTCTATTATTGAATAAAAACCATCATTTGTGGGAATGTCCTGATTAATTGCACTTCTGATTGAAAATGAAGCGGATGAAAATGTTACCCCAAGGACAGCATTTAAGGGATAATTTATCTGATTATCCGTGCCGGAAAAATCAGCTATAATGCCGTTTTTTGTTACTGAAAGCTTTAGTTTTAATTTTATTAAACCATCATTTTTCTCAAGGAAATCCTCTGATTCATATGTGCCCTGGGGCCATTCAGCCATTGCATGCAGTGATAATTCTCTTGAATGATCTATTAATGTGTTCCATGAGGCATTTATATCATCTCCTGAATATCTATCCAGAAGTTCCTTAATCCTTTTTATTCCCATTCTGTTTGCGGCCATCTGTGCATTAAGGTCCCCTGCTGCAGTATCAGGGTCCTTGAAATTTGATAGTATAAATTTTATGACATCACTGGAAGCCTTTACAGGTGGTATTATGGTGCCCTCCTGATACAAATTTATTGCCTCCGGGTTCAAACTGCCAAATACAGGGCCGCCAACATCAACGTTATGTGCCTTGTTTATAACATAACAAAAAAGTTCGTTCCGGTAATATACAGGTGCAATAAATGTAACATCATTTAGATGTGTCCCTGAAATATATGGATCGTTGGTTACAAGCATTTCATTTTCTCCCAGAATTATACCGTTTTGATTCATATAATCTATTATATTTTTTGCGCCTACCTTAAACGAACCAAGATGCACCGGTATGTGTTCTGCCTGCGCCACAATTCTGCCATTTTTATCCAGAACTGCACAGCTATGATCCATTCTTTCCCTTATATTTGGCGATAGTGCAGATCTTTTCAGTGATACCCCCATTTCCTCCGCAATAAACTGCGTTGCCTTACCTATTATTTCCCAGTTCATCTTACCACCACTATTTCATTATTTTTACCCAGATGGGCATTCCAATTTTCAGGTATAAATGTGCTGCTGCCATCCTCCTCTATAACACAGGGTCCGGCAATATTTTCACCGGCAATAAGGCTGCTTCTTGAATACACATTGATTTCTGTCCATTCCCCATTTATATATGCCTTTCTTTTAACAAATATTTTTTTATTGCTCTTTTCGATTTTTATTTCTGGTTTTTCCCTCCTTTCAATGCCAAAAACACGTATTGTAAATATTTCAATAGGCTTATTAAGCCTGAATCCAAATGTATTATAATGTATATTTTCAAAATCCTCAAAGATCCTATCACGACTTATTTCTTTAACCGGCACAGTTAATTCTGAACCCTGACCATAATACCTGCAATCGGCATACATTAGAAATTCAGGATTTTTAAGTTTTCCGAGGAGTTTATTTTTCAGCTCATTAAAATCTGATTCGAGATTTTCTGGATATGATTTACGCGCCTCATAACGCATATCTGAGTATGTTAATCCCAGGGCACTGAAAACACCAGGGCCAGGGGGTATGACCACTGTTTTTATTCCAATTTCCTCAGCAATTTTAACCGCAAACTGTGGGCCTGCACCACCGAAACCAAAGAGGGTGAAGGCTGAGGGGTCAAGACCCCTTTCAACGGTAACAAGGCGGATGCCCCTGGCCATCTCAAGAATTGCAAGCTTAACAGCATTTTCGGAAATTTCATAGGGGTCTCCAAGAGTTGACAGTGCCTTTAATGAGAGGTCCTTTCTTAGCTTAAAATCAGAACCGGACATGGTATCGCTGATAATGCCAAGAACCAGATTTGAATCTGTAAGGGTTGGATATTTACCACCCCTGTTATAACATACCGGACCGGGGTCAGAACCTGCACTTTTAGGACCAATATTTAGACCGCCTGCACTATCCTTCCATATTATTGTTCCACCGCCGGCAGAAACCTCTGACAGGTCAATGAATGGAAACCTCACAGGATACCCTGAACCCTTTATTATCCTTCCATGGTGAGATGAACCGCCAACCTCATATTCAGATGTAATCTCAAAATTCCCGTTAAGTACCGTGCCGGCCTTTGCCGTTGTGCCGCCCATATCAAATGCAATTACATTTTTTATATCCATTATCTTGGCAAATTCTGCTGCGGCTATAACACCTGCGGCCGGACCTGATTCAATTATATTTACGGGCTTTTCAGATGCCTCGTCGCTAAAAATAAGGCCACCAGCATTTGACATGATTTTAATATCAAAATTTCCAAAATCTCTAATGGAGTTTTCCAGATTTTTTATATATTGCGAGGTTACAGGTGAAAGTGCGGCATTAACAACAGTTGTTGACATCCTTTCAAATTCACGCGGTTCGGGTGATACATCGTATGAAATTGATATGTTTTTAAATTTGTTTTCCAGAATTTTTTTGGTTCTTATTTCATTATCTGCATTTTTGTACGAGTGTAAATAACAAACAGCAACTGATTTTACACCCTTTTCCAGCATTTTTTTCTCTATATTTTCTATTTCATCATTATTTATAGATTCAATTATATGACCATTTACGTCTGTTCTCTCATGGACCTCATATCGTAAATTCTCTGGAACAAGGATCCTTGGTCTGTGAAAGTTTAAATTATATAACTCAGGCCTGTTCTGCCTTCCTATCTCTATTATATCCTTAAATCCATATGTTGTTAGAATGGCAACCCTGGGAAGCTCAAGCCCATACTGGCCAAGCAATGAGTTTGTTGCGATTGTTGTTGCATGAAGAAACTCGTCAATTTTTTTACCATTTAAATATTTTTTAAGGCCGTTTAACACTCCTATTTCTGGATTTTTTGGTGTTGTTGGCACCTTATAATAACTAACGTTTTTATTTTCTATAACAACTATGTCAGTAAAGGTTCCACCTATGTCCACAGAAACTAGTACCATAAACTGTAAATTACCATACTATTATTAAGTTTCCTATAAAAACTAATTCATTTATCCGGAAATATAAAATAAATATTTAAATATATGATATTTTTCATAAATTATGTCAAGGTCAAGGGATATAATTCTGGCATCAATGGTTGGAACGATAATAGAGTGGTATGGCATATTTATTTTTTCCTCAGGGGCGGATTATATATCCAAGGTTTTTTATCCGTTTGTAACATCATCGGTGGCCATACTTTTAACACTTTTAACATTCGCGCTTGGATTCGTAACAAGGCCCGTTGGTGCCTATATATTTGGGCATTATGGTGATAGAATAGGCAGAAAAAAAATGCTTTTACTGACATTGATGATATCTGGCATATCCACAGGACTTACCGGTTTAATACCAGGTTATGCCAGCATTGGAGTGGCTGCCATAATTATCCTGGTTATTCTAAGGCTGGTACTTGGATTTGGCCTTGGTGGTGAATGGGGTGGTGCCATGCTTTTAACACTGGAAAATTTCCAGTCCAGGAGGGGATTCTATTCATCCTTTGTGCAGTCAACTGTTGGACTTGGCCTGCTAATTGGTGTTTTTATTTTTTTTCCACTGGCATATTATCTACCGGCAAGTGCAATGATAGCCTATGGCTGGAGGATTCCATTTTTATTTAGTTTTGTAATATTAATTATTGGTGCTTTTATAAGGCTTAAGGTATCAGAAACACCTGTTTTTGAGAATGAAATAAAATCCAAAAAAATCCAAAAATCGCCGTTTAAGGTGTTAATGAAAAGGCACTGGAAGGGTGTTCTAACAGGAACAATTCTTGCAGGTTCCTCCGGAAATTTCTTCTATTTTGCTATTGCACTGCTGCCGGTGCTTATGGAGGAAATTTATAAGATGCCGGTATACTTTGGATTAATAGGTACTGCTATTTTCGGCATTGCGGATATAATATTTGTATTCATGGGCGGGATGATTTCAGATGCCAAGGGAAGAAAAATAATAATAGCATTTGCGAATATCCTTGCACTGGTAATAATATATCCATCAGTATATCTTGTATCAGATTATTATTTTATAATTTTTATAACACTCTTCGGGGTGGCCCATGGTCTAAGCTATTCACCTTTGGGGGCAATGATATCAGAAATATTCCCTGCTGATGTCAGGTATTCTGGTAATTCTGCAGCATACCAGTATGGAAATTCATTTATAGGAGGTCCGGCACCCTATGTTTCTGATTATCTCGGTGGCATTTCTTATGTACTATATCCTGTTTTTACCGTAATTTTTATACTAATAGCCCTTGGTACAGTCATTAAAACAGGTGAGACGAGGAATTTATCAATGGATGTAACAGACGAGGTTGAATCGTAAATTTTTACTTTTTTAAATTAAATATATATAATTATTAATTATAATCAGGTGTGCATGATGTAATTGTGGTTGGTTCGGGTCCAGCGGGTTCCTATTTATCATACAGTCTGTCAAAAAAAGGCTATAATGTTCTAAATCTTGAGGAACATAAAGAGATAGGGAAACCTGTTGAATGCACAGGCCTTGTATCCAAAAGGGTTTTTGATTACATTAAATCGAATTCCAGGATTAATTCAGTGCATGGTGCAAATATATATTTTCCAAATGGAAAGTACATACATGTAAGGAAAACTGAGGAAACAATAGTAATGTACAGGGATGATTTTGACAAGGATGCGTCCGCAATGGCCATATCTGCAGGTGCAGATGTAAGTATAAATTCCAGGGTTATGGACGTTAGTATTAATAATGAGTATGCCGAGGTCAAGTATAAAAAAAATGGAGAGATAATGTATGCAAAGGCCCAGATTGTTGCAGGTGCTGATGGGGCTAACAGCACTGTAAGAAAAATACTTTACAGGAAGCGCCCGGAAAAAATAATATCAACATATCAGGTTGATTCTGCAGCAAGGCTTGAAGATCAGGATGATGTAAATGTTTACATAGGATCACATAACAGCAGGGGTTTTTTTGGGTGGGCAGTACCATCCGGTGATATTACCCGCATAGGTGTTGGGGTTGACCGTGTTAATGCCATAAAATATTTTAAGAATATAAACAAAACCTATGGAGATAATAAGATAATAGGCATAAACGCAGGACCAATACCAATAAGATATCTTAAAAAAACATACGGGAACAGATCAGTTCTTGTTGGAGATGCGGCAGGTATTGTAAAACCATTATCTGGTGGCGGTATATATACAGGCATAGTATCTGCAAAAAATGCTGCCGAGGCAATAGACAGGAGCTTTCAGCATGAGGATTTTTCAGAAAAATCTTTATCGTTATATGAAAAACTCTGGAAAAAGGAAATTGGAAGGGAGCTTAAGATGGATGCCAGAATACAGGATTATTATTCCAGATTAAGCATAAATGATAGATTATTAAACAAGATATATAATGCAATAAATAATGAAAATATTATTAATAAAATTAACTCACTGGGTGATATTGACTATCCCTCAAGGGTGGTGATTTCCGTTATTTTTAAAAGACCACAGCTGTTAAAATACCTTATTTTTAGAAAATAATTAAATTAATTAAATATGTGGGTATTACTGGAAAAATGAATTCAAAACTGGTATATTTATTGCTTTTAATTCTTGTTGTATTTTTCTGGGGTGTAACATTTCCAATAATGAAGATCTCACTTTATTATATAACACCAGGAATGCTGCTTGCATTTAGATTTCTGCTATCTGCTGCTCTCGTTTTACCCTTAATATTTAAAAATAAGAATAGAAAGGAAAGGCATAATGTGGTTTATGGTATAACCGCCGGTGTTCTGTTATTTATAGCATATTATTTTCAGACAGTGGGGTTAAAGTATACAACATCCTCACAGTCTGGCCTCATTACCGGACTCTATGTTGTCCTTCTGCCACTGATTTCATTTTTGTTTTTAAAAATGAGGATAAAGAAAATTGATGTGCTTTCAGCAATAATGGGGCTTATTGGCCTTATAATGATGTCGTCATTTAATTTTTCTGGGAAATATGCATTTGGCGATTTTCTAACGTTTTTATGTGCCATATTTTATGCTATTCAAACAGTTTACGTTTATAAATACACAAAATATCTTGACACAATGGTGTTTTCATTTTACCAGTTATTGATGGTCGGCATCCTGTCATTATTTTTTATGCCGTTAAATATAAGAATTTATTCCGGACTTAAGGTTCCCGTGGTCATCTTTACAATAGTATTCACAGCACTGTTCGCAAGCCTTTTTGCCATAATTATTAATACAAGGGCGCTGAGATACGTGGAACCAACCGCCGCGGGCATTATTTATGTTGGTGAGCCTGTTTTTGCAGTAATTTCCTCAATATTTATATTAAATGAAATACCAACTTATTATATTATTGCTGGAGGTTTAATAATAGTTATATCAATGTTTATAGAAACCATTAATAAGTATTATGAGGGAAAAAACAGCTATGCAATTTAACTATATATCATATATATTCTTATATATAATATATGAATAATATTAATATCTATATCAATTATTAAATTTTTATGGGAAATGATATAAAAAATATAAATGAAGCCCTGGATAATGCAACGGGAAAATTCCATTTAAAGACATTTCTAACAGCAGGTATGGGATTTTTTACGGATGCATATGACCTCTTCATAATAGGAACAGTTATAGCAATACTCCCAATGGTTGGGTGGAGCCTAACAACCACAGACAAGGCATTAATAGGATCAACCTCTCTAATAGCTGCTGTGGTTGGTGCACTTACATTTGGAAGGCTTCTGGATTATTTGGGCAGGAAGGCAGTATATGGTCTGGAGCTGGTGCTTCTTGTTATTGGGGCAATTGGCAGTGCGCTTTTATCGTTTAAAAATCCAGCAGTTTTAATAGGATGGAGATTTCTCCTTGGTGTGGGCATAGGTGGGGACTATGCAACTTCTTCTGTTATCATGGCTGAGTATTCAAACATTAAAACAAGGGGCAAATATGTCGGAAGCATTTTATCAATGCAGAGTATAGGCCTTGTTGTTTCCTCACTGATTGCCCTTGCATTTCTTTTAAATGCAACTGTAATACCGCTGGCATATGCATGGAAGATCCTCCTTATAGTCGGGGCAGTACCACCAATGTTTGTGATATATTACAGAAGAAAAATGCCCGAGCCACCAAGATACACGGTTGCAAGGGGAGATGCTAAAAAAGCGGCGGAGAATCTCAAAAACTATACAGGCCTTGATGTGAATGTATCCGGTGATCATGAAAAAGTCAATGCACCATGGTACACATTATTTAAGGATAGAAAATTTTTAATAACATTAATAGGAACTGCAGGTGCATGGTTTTTAATGGACTGGGCATTTTATGGGAACTCAATTATGTCAAATGATATCTTTAAATTCGTTATAACACAGACAGGACTTGCGGGACTTATAAGAAGCACAGAATATTCTGCATTGATATTCACGGTGGCGGCACTTCCGGGTTACTGGCTTGCAACATTTACTCTTGATAAAATAGGAAGAAAGCCAATACAGGTGATAGGTTTTGTGATGCTGGCAGTTACCTACGGAATTTTGGCACTGTTCCCTGTTCTGGATACAGTATCACACGTTGATGAATTCCTTGTGATATATGGTATAAGTTATTTCTTTATGATGTTTGGTCCAAACGTTACAACCTTTGTTTACCCACCAGAGGTTTTTCCGGTTACAACAAGGGGGCTTGGATCTGGCATTTCTGCTGCCGGGGGTAAAACCGGGGCATTCATAGGAACCTTTGTTGATGTCTTTATAATAGCCAGTGGATTATCCCTTTTAATGACAATACTTGCCATATTTGCCATAGCAGCAACCATAATAACAGTATTATGCCTTCCAGAACCAAAGGGCAGGGCCATTGAGGAGGTATCCAGAGAGTCACAGTATATAACCACAAAGCAATAAATTTTTTAATTTTTTATTTTATTATATATTTCTATATTCCCTTTAATTTTACCATCTTCCAAAAAAAATATTCCGCAGTCTATTAATGAATCTATATAAGACCTGAATTTTAGTTCATCAATATTTCTATTAAATAGATGCCTATAATTCCTTAATAAAATTTCAGCATCAAGCGGGATCATATCTCCATGTATTATTGAAAAATAATAATATGAGTATGCTGTTCTTACATAGGGTTTAACAGAATCATTTGCTGCAAAAATTTCAGGAATGGCTGAAAATGTCATGGCAAACATTTCCCTGTCATTTTTAAAACCGGGGTCCTCATTTTTGTATATTATTATTTTATCATACCTTTCTTCATATTTTAATATACCACTATGTTTTATAAGGGAGAAAAATTTTATTCTTTTTGTATCTGCCTGCCTTGATGTGTCCAGTATTACATTCCCATTATTATCCAGGGATCTAAAAATCTCCATCATGGGTGTGTAGGCCATCCTTATTTCAGGTATTTTTGCAAGATAATTCCCGGCATATGATATAATTTTTAAAATATAACTCTTATTTAGTTCAGCGATTTTTGATTTTATCTGCATGAGAGCTGAATTAAACTCCGGACCCTTTATTGTGATATATCCATAAATATTTTCAGCCTCCAGATAAAATACATGGCCAATTTTATTTATTAAATGTATGGAGAGCACATGCTCTGGCAGGAATAAATCTGCATAGGCATTTATCTTTCCAAGGGTTTCTATGGAATCTGGATCAATAAACAAAAAATCTCCATAGTTTTCATGAAGAAATTTATTAAAAAGTGATATTAAATTATCTTTGGTTGTTTGTAACATCTGGTATTTTTGTGTAAAATAATACCTAGCGGTATTCAAAGGCATCACCCTGATACTCTGTAAGCAATTTAAGCTGGCTGGCTGAATCTGAATTTATATTGACATAAACTACCATTTTATTCCTTGATTTTATGAATATCTCCCGAAGTTCATTTTCGGAATATGCCTTAAAAACATTCTTGAATTTATCATTGTAATAATTTATATCCAATATTTTATCATTAACGGATATATCGGGATTGATTTCAATAAATCTACCGGATATAAAGGCTGCCGGAAAAGAATAAAATATACCATCAGGTATATCTGCATTGCCGCTGAACGTTGAATAATCCATGAATAATGCCACAATTCTTCCTTGTTTCATGTATGAAAGCGCATTGGTCATGTTAGAGTCTTCTGAAAGAGATATTGATAATTTTCCTGCATACTTTTTTTTAAGTTTTTTGTTAACAATGCCTTCTATTGTTTTGTAAGCATTATCAAAACTGTGCCTAATTCCTGTTATCCTGTTAAAACCAAAAGTCCTTGATAATTCAATTGGGCTTAAAACACCATCGAGACCCATTGCATTATATATATTAGAATTAACGGTAATACTAAGAGTGTTTATAACGTTATATCTCGCATCGTTTATTGTATTGTAAACAATATTTAAAGCCATATAACAGTAAAAATATAACATTGGGCTATATAAATTATTACATATAACCGGTGTTTTATAACTGACTTTTTTAAATAAATATTAAAAGTAAAATTATTTTCTAACGTTATCCATTATTTTTCTGTCCAGACCAGAAAGGCTTCTGGCCTTTGTTTCAAAGCCTTTTCTCTGCCATATTACTGTCATTGTTAATGATAGCAAGAATATTAACATGACGGCGGATGCGGGAATGATAAATGGAAGTGATGTGTATGTTAAAAGTATTATAATGATGCCTGTACCAACCCATACGGTAAATCTAACAAGTGAAACATAGGTTCCCCTTTTATATGTTGGAAATATTTCAGGCTCAAGCATTCCACGTGATGCCCAGGTAATCTCACCGGGAATGAATAAAAGTACCATTAATGCGACAAGAACCAATCCGTATGTGCTGTGTGTTAATGCCTCAAATAACCATAGAACCCCCCAGAAAACTACCAGTAGGCCATAGGACATTATTGTAAATGTCTTCCTGTTCATTTTTTCAACAATGATAAGGCTTGTGATTATACCCACTATCGTCATTGTAAATCCGCCAATTATCGGTATATCATCTGCGAGTCCCAATGAGAAATAGCTGTAGCCAACGCCATATGAAAAATAAACAAATGCAACATCCTGTGCAATGCCTATTATAATGAGTATAAGAAAGCGCAATGGCAGACCAATATGTGGATTTACAGGTTCTGCATCGTTATCTATCTGCCATGCGTCCTCAACATCGCTGTTTGATTTTAATGCACTCCATGGAATGCTCTCCTTAACATAGAACCATGAAAGCCCAAGTGCGATAAGTGGGGCTATAAAAAGCATGGATATTGCAAGCCTGCTTATCGAATCTGAAAGATGAAGAAAGATGGGGATAAAGGTTAATGCAACCCCAACATTCCCAAAGTTCTGAACAATAACCAGTGATTTTCCTCTAACATTTGCAGGAACGGATTCAACAATCATTGATAAAATTGGTGTTTCAAGTCCTATGGCGGCCATTCCAACAAGAATAAATGATATTATAAGGGCAATAACAAGGTTTGATAAAAAGACAAATATTGCTATACCAATAACAATCATTGCAGACGTGATCATAAAAGACCCGCGCCTGCCTATTTTATCTGCCAAACGCCCTGAGAGAAGTGCCCCAACACCCCCGGCTATATATGGCAGACCCAATCCAATATAAAAGTACTTTGAGGGTAAAATTCCTCCTATTACAGAAACGGGGCCATAACTTTCGGCAACACCATAAACGAGCATCCCCATTGCAAGTGCTATTAGCACCAAGGCGGGGGTGCCTTTTCCACCACTTATTTTATTATTTCCATCCTTAAAATGACCGGGCAAATTACCATCAATATTATCAGCTCCCTGTTCCATTATGGAAAAGTTAAAAAAGTTATAAAAAGCTTTCTCAAAATTTTTTTTTAAAAATGACAAATATCATGAGTTTTAATGTATGCTGTCCAGATTTTATTAAGTTGCCGAACAAACACAGTGAGCTACCTCATGCTGAAACAATGAGGCTTCCTTATTCATTGACAGTTCTATTTTAATTTATATCCATATTGATTTTTAAAATTTCTGCATTATGCTGTGGTCTCGTATCCTAAAATTTTCTTTTTAATAACGTCCTTTGCCTCATCATAATTCTTTGCTGTTTTCCATATATTTATAAATATGATATCACCAACACTTTTTTTTATGGCATCCATGTGTATGTCACGATCGTCTATGTAAACTATTCTATCAGGAGTTATATTAATTCCCTTGGCTTTTAGTATATTAATTAAGTCAAGCAGTCTTTTATCCTTGTCCGGGGTATAATCAGTTGCATTATAATCGAATAAATCAATTATGCCAAATTTCTCCAGGGCCTCCATGGCATGTTCCTTTTTATTCCAGCTAAGGCTGGTTATTATGGCGCCATGCCTTTTACACCAGATCATAAATTCAACAGCACTTTTATAAATTGTTACCACGGTATTTTCCCCACGTATTTTCTCTGAATCTATTTTTTCATAGGGTGGATTAATTCCAGATATGTTTAAATTATCCCAAACAGTGCCGTCCAGATCCATTGCCAGCAGCCATGGTTTACCTTCCATGATAGGTTTATTATAATCTTTAAATAAACTTATCTAACCAAAATTTAAAATTTTATATCAAAAATAACAATAACGCATTATAAATATTTTTTTTAAAATGAAAAATGGGATTTATGACTAAAAATCACTTAATGCCCCTGTGTACCTTTACAGCTATGCCATCTTTATAATATTTCATTTCAGTTCCTGAAACTGTTGCCTTACCAACGGCACAGAGCCTGTCCGAAGAATCTACAACAAGCACATCATTTCCTGCAATTATATTATGATCAAAATCTAATATGAATTTGAAGAACACATTATAACCCTTTGAGTTAAACTCTGCACTGTCTTCTGTAACAACAACCCGTGATAATGGATAATCAAGCATTGCCAATAAAAAAATACCTCCATCTGGAGTTAATGTAAAAAACCCATCGTTTCTCATTGTTGCAATTAGTTTTGAATTCCTTATTATGTTTCTAATATGACCGGTGGTCTTAGATTTAATAATCTGGTCATTATTATTAAAAAAGTTTTTAACACCGAACTGGTAGTCAAAAACAGTATTGATTTTTTCCAGATCAAAATCCCTAATTTTTTCTTTTATGGTATAATCTGTATACGGTATTACTTCGTCATTTATTGATTTTAAATACCTTATATAAGAATCCCTCAGGTCATTGAATATTAATTCTGATGAAACCATCTGCCCAACAGGGAATGTGTTTTCAAGTTCAACAGGAATATATATGCCATTCCATGGAACAAGTATATTAAAATCGTTTTGCTCATAAAAATCTATTAATTTTTGACCCGTGGGCATACCGGGTTTCCATAATTTTTTTGGGATTAAAATAGTTTTTTTACCGTTTGAGATGTATTTGTATGTGTAATTTTTTAATCTTTTTACCCACGGGTTTTCAAGCGAATTGGAATCAAAATAATAGAATGGTGATTTGGATGAAATACTCTGGAATTTAGTTAGAGTATTTTCACTTAAAATGTTAATATAAGCTCTGTAAAGGGCCGGATGTGCATGTGCTATTTCCTCAACATACTGATAAAGTGTATTTTCGTATATCCTCTCCTTAATTTCGTTAATTTCCATAAAAATTGCCTTAAGATTATGCTTTGCCAGTTCCTTTAGTCTAATTTCCTCTGATTCCTGAATTAATTCCTGTGGTTTATACCGCCCATATAATGGGCTCCATTCAGGAAAATCGAGGAGATCCTTTAAGGATCTTGTACCCTCATGATACAATATTCTATTATCCTTGGCATATTTTATATAGGATGCTGAATCAAAGAGATCCACCCCAAGCATTACTGAAAAGGCGAAAAACATTGGATGTCCACCTCCAAATAAATGAACCGGCCTTGAAAAATCTGCATTTATTTTTGAATTTATAATAATTTTAACCAGATCATCATACCTGTATGATTCCAGAAGTGGTACAACACCACCTATTGGCAGATAGGGTGCCCTTGACATTAACTGTGCTGAAAGACTCCTTAAATCAGGATATACTGAACCCTGAATTGGACCGGCTATAATATCATCACCTATATCTATTTCCTGTAATCTACGGTATGTTTCCTCCACAGCATGTTTTGATTCTTCATATTTATCCTCTGGCCGGGTAAATATATCAAGTATGGTTATTATATCGCTTCCTATCTTTTTCTGAAAATCAACAATTTCCTTATTTGTATATTCAATATCACCATAAACGTAACTCTGGAATGTTCCTGAATCTGTCATTATGGGGCCGTTAAATCCTATTAATTTATGCACACCATATTTAAGAGCATTTTCCCTCAGCGAATCTGTTCTCCTAATTATATAGCTGTTTGTTATTACGGCCTGGGCACCCAGGCTTCTTAGCTCACTCTCTGATAAAAAATTTAGATTTGGATTAATAACAGGTAATACTGTTGGTGTTTCTATATCACCATGTTTTGTATGGAACTTTGCAATCCTTGCCAGATTTTCCCTGTAAAGCAGATGCATGTCAACGTATGGTAAATTTATATATAATGTTAGCCTAATTGCTTTTTAGAAGTTCTGTGCCGATTGCATCAGATATTTTATTTAGTATTAGTTTAAAGTTTTCTATTTCATCCTTATTAAGGTTTTTAAGAGATTCCGATATAATATTTTTAATGAATAATCCAAGTTCCTCATAATAGTTTCTGCCCTCTTTTGTTAATTCCACATTGACTATTCTGCGGTCATTCATGTCGTGTTTTCTCAAAAGCAGATTTTTTCTCTCAAGTCTATCCACTATATCTGTAACCCAGCCATTTGCCAGTGATAATTCTCCCGCGATATTTTTCATTGGCTGCTGACCCTTGGTAAGAAGGTAAATTATTTTGTAGTCTGTAATGGTCAAACCATCCTTTTCCAGCCTTAATTTGATTTTCTTTATATAACATCCAAGTATTTTATCCAGATATTCCCAGATTTCTAATGTATCGTCCAATTTTACTCACCTTTTTAATTTAACAGCCTGCTCCTCATTTGATATTCTTTTAGATGAACCTGACTTTTTGGTTAATGGATCCCTGATAAATGATAATAGTGCACCCACAAGTGTTATTGCAAAGGCAACATAGAATACCACATGTAAGGAGGACATGAATGTTGGGGCAAATATGGTGGGGAACCATGTGCGCTGGGTTATTGTACTTAATGCTGTTGGACTTATTGATGTAACTACACTGGATGGTAGTATGCTTAATATGGCCTTTATAGGATTAATGCCAAGAAGTGCACCAA
>NZ_LKBG01000044.1 GCF_001402945.1 Acidiplasma aeolicum | reverse complement strand
CAGACGCACCGATGGATGTTGCCAGCAGCGATGAGCTCAGGTCCTTGTCTATCACCCCATCAAATCCGTTATAACCATTCTGATTGTCAGTGACAGGTATGCCGCCGCCTCCAACAGCAACCGGCACGTATCCGTTTGAAATCATGCTTAATATTGAATCCTTTTCAAGTATGCCCAGCGGTTCGGGTGATTTAACCATCTTTCTGTAGCCCTTCCCAATTTCCATTGCATATGAATCGTCTATTTTATGATCAAAAAATGGGCCTATGGGCTTCATTGTGAATTTCTCTGGATTTATCTTTGTATGTGTTATTAATGGCACAGCAGATTTTTTAAGGATTTTATTTTCCTCAAGGGTTTTATATGCCATGTAAAGTATATGCAATAAAAAACCCTGTGACATGGCACCGGCCATGTAAAGTGGATATCCTGCCCTGGTGTATATCTCACCAACCTGCGGACCGTTACCATATGTTACCGCGCAGTCATTGCTGTTGATTATTTCTGATAGCATTGAGAATGTATCATTTGCCTTTCTTATCTGCTCATCTATTGTTGATTTTCCATTGTCGAGTGCATTGCCACCCAGTGCTATGACAATCCTTCCCATTATTCATCACTTTTCAGTGCAAATTCAAGAGATGCCGCAGCACCGTATATTTTGTTCACACCCTGCTCCCATACTACTGAATGAGCGCCCTCAATGACATCGTCCGTTATCTCATTGCCCCTTTCAGCAGGAAGGCAGTGCATGACAATTGCATCTGGCCTTGCAGCATCAAGGACAGATGAGTTTATCTGATAGCCCTGAAAGTCATGGATTCTTTTGTTTCTTTCAGATTCCTCACCCATGCTGGTCCAGACATCTGTATACAGTATATCTGAATTTCTGGCGGCGTCCATAACATTATTATTTATATTTATTTCAGACCCTGTTTCGGATGCAATTTTCTCTGCCCTTTGAAGGTAAATTTTATCGGGCATGTAATTTTCAGGGGTTGCAATTGTAATATCCATGCCGGTCATTGCGCATGCCAGCATCAGTGAATTTGCCATGTTGTTTGTTCCATCACCGACAAATGTTAATTTTAGGCCCTTAAACCTTTTCTTTTTTTCATTGATTGTTAAAAAGTCCGAGACCATCTGTGTCGGATGTTCGGAATTGCTCAGTGCATTTATTACAGGAATTTTTGAATATTTTTTAAATTCGTCTAGCGTTGATTGCTGGAATACCCTGGCAATGATTATGTCAAGCCATCCCCCGAGCATTCTGGCAACATCCTTTACAGGCTCTCCACCTGACAAATGTAGCTGATCCGGTGTCATGTATAAAACGTGTGCGCCCATCCTTTCGGCGGCAACCTCAAAGGAGGTCCTCGTCCTTGTTGATGGCTTCTCAAAAAGAAGGCCTGCATATTTATTTCCCATGATCTGATCAACGGCCTTTTTCTGGCCGATCATGGTTTTAAAATATCCGGCCCTAGCTACCATATTCATGAATTCCTCATTGCTCACATCCATTAATGATAAAAAAGACCTTGCCATTTTAATCCCTCTCCACAACTGCGGTCATGCAGTGAGCCCCACCATATCCGCCTGTGATATTCTCCAGGTTAAGGGCATATGCATCAATGCCGTTTTCATATATCTCCTTTTTGTACGGGAATACACCGCCTGAACTTAAAAATGAGGAGTACTCCTTTTTAACCTCGTTCAGAAGTGCACCATACCTTTCAGGATTCTCGCCTGCCTTGTATTCAAGGTCCATGACAACAGACTTTAATATCCTTGAGCTGTCAATTGCCAGTATTGTGCCATCCCTTATGCACAGAAAGTTCGATGAATACGCCATCTGCTCTACAGTTGACAGGCCAATTATATTAAATCCCTTTGATTTTATGTAATCATACAATGTTGTTTTATTACCAGAATTTTTATATTTGCCATCAGATTCTCTTAAGTATATATCAACCCTGGCGTTTTTTAAGAGCAGCTCTGATCCAACCACGGTTGAGGATGATGCCACATTGAAATAGGTATCAACGTGCATGTCTATCATTGGGTCAGGTTCATTTCCAGGTATTAGTGGGTGCATTGGCTGGTGCACGACGGCCACCTCATCGAACCCAAGGCCTGATGAAAGCATCTGCTTTACACCATCATCATTGGTTCTGTCACCGTTACCAAGAAGGGCAAAATCCTTCATTGGAATGAAATCACCCCCCTCAATTGTTGCATTTCCTGATCCACGGCCGGCAATTGGCAGATTAAGTGATTTCCATAAAAGCTCTGTAAATTCCGGCTCATGCCTCCTCTGCGGCTTTGACATTCTGGACATAAAAATGCCCTTATCTGTTGTTGCCTGCTGGTCACGCATAAAATAGAGGTTTGACAGTGGATCGCTGCTGGTTATCCTCATGTGCGCTGCCGATGCACCAGTGGCACTTTTCAAATGAACCTCGGGCCTTAACAGCATTATATCTATGAAGTGATTTGTATCGTATAAATCAATGTCGTGTTTCATCTGATTCCTGGCCTCATCGGCCTCGGATGGTGTGCCATCAAATTTAAGCACGGATAATGCCATGTCTATTAATTTTTGACGGATTTCACTGTTACGGTCTGCAGCATCTGCCAGTGTTTTATCAAGCCGCAGGACATTTACATTAAATTCCTCCTTTAACACCCTCTGGAGTGTATCATGCTCAGACCTTGCCCTGTATCTGCTGAATGCCCTTTCATAAAGGGATGCCTCCGGGTCAAGAAGACCAAGAAACATCTCTATTCCTGGCTTATGCACTGCAACCTTCCTTAATGTATCCCATTCTGATTTTACCTTTCCCTCCATTTTTTCATCTCCTTAATCTATTTCATCATTCAATGGTTTGTGCTTTATATTTTCAAGATATGCCCATACAAATATGATCACAGCAAAAATGCCGAGTGTGATCAGGTCATACGGTGAGTTTAAAATTCCAAGGGGCGACACCGGCAAAATATTATCATATATGTATGTTTTACTGCCTATAAATGATATTACAACTATTCCTGTAATGTAAACAATAAGCCACAGGTTTCTTTTTATTTCAAATGGCTTGTCCTTTCTAACAAAGATATAAAGTATGTAGCCTATTAACATTAACACCCCTCCGATTATTGTCCATGGCCATGATGCAAAATATATTAGAAATGTGCTGAGCACAAAACCCACCAATGCAAATGCCGTTCCACCATATAATTTAAAGGGCCTCTTTGCATCCGGATCGGTTTTTCTTAAAATCGGGAGCGATAATGCTGCGGCTGCATATGGAACAAGTGTGGTAATGGATGCGAGAAGTGCAACCTCCGGAAATGATGGCAGTAATATCATTGTTATACCTGTTAACACCGATGAGAATATTAATGCATTTGCAGGTGTTTTATATTTTTTATCCACACTTCCCATGGATGACCAGAATAAATCATTTTTTGCCATGGCATACGGAACCCTTGCCTGAAGGAGAACCCAGTCACCGCCCGCACCAAGTGTGCTGATTATTGCACCCACCACAACTACGGCCGCAAGCACTGGAAGACCAATAGATGTTGCGGCGGTGGCAAACGGGGATGACAGGTTTCCTATGTCACCCCAGTTGCCCACAGGTATGCCGGCTCCTGACCAGTTAAACATGCCTGTGAATGCAATTGACAATA
>NZ_LKBG01000043.1 GCF_001402945.1 Acidiplasma aeolicum | reverse complement strand
ACATTTCCATATATTTTTCAAGTTCATTGTTTTTCTTTGACATATTTAATCTCTTTCTGGCTTCTTCAATATCGTATTCTAAGGGGTCTATATATTCTTTGTTTTGGTTCATCATAAGTCTATATGTTCTTCTATATAAATATTTTTTATATAAACATTTACTTTTTATCCAGCGGGTCCTTAAGGAAGTGTTCATATCCCCTTTCATTTACATTAACCCAGCTATCATAATACACCATATTTGGACCATCATATGTTTCTCCTATTATGTATGCATCTATTTTGTATTTATTTATCCTATTTTTAAATGAATCGTAATTATTCTTTTCAACTGTAAAAAATAATTCATAATCACCACCGAAGGACATTACAATATCTGATTCTGAAACACCAGAAATTTGCGCTGCCCTGGAAACATCAGGGTCCTTCTTAATTTTGTTATAATCTATTTTAAATCCTATATTATAATCGTGCTTCATCTGATATATGGATGAGTATATCCCATCCGATAAATCCATCATAAACCGGGCACCGGCCATGCTTAAAATCTGTGCCTCCATTATCCTTGGATGAATTTCAAGCATTTTTTTTATTCCATATTCAGTTTTATATGAATTTTTATAAAATAGATAGCCTGCACCTGATCTCCCAAGAGAATTTGTTACAAGCACATAATGGTTTACTGCTATGTCTGATCTCCTGCGAATAAGTGAGGGTTTTTGCCTTCCAATTATTGTTCCTGAGGCCGTAAAATCATCACCCTCCTTTGTATCCCCGCCTATAATGCCTATGTTAAATTCTGATAATTTACTGTATATTCCGGAATAAAATCTTTTTAAATATTCCATGTCATAATCTGGGGATATTGAAAGTGATACCAGAAACCCCACAGGTATTCCCGCATCTGCAGCTATATCGCTCAGGTTTATGGCTGCAAAAAAGCTTCCAGCCATTTCAGGGCTTGCCCCCTCCGGTATATGAGTTTTTCTGGTTATTACATCTGTGGATAACAGCAAATCAAATGATCCCATGTTAAGCACTGCACAATCATCGGGTTCCCTATCCCTCGATATTAAATCTATTATTCGCCTTTCACCTATATCACTTAGTTTCAACAGAAAGTTATTGCCTTGAGAGATTTAACGTTTTTTATTACTTTATAAAAAACATCAGGGATTATATTTTCCCTCAAAAAATTATATATATGTGTGATAAATATTGTCATGGGTGATGGAATTAATATCAGACTTTGAAAATCTCAGAATGGAAATGCTTGAAAACTCACGGGAAATAATAAGGCTGCTAAAACAGAGAATTAAACTGGCTCAGAAAATTGGGGAGATAAAAAAAATGAACGGTGGGGAGATACATGATTATAACCGTGAAAGGGAGATAATAAAGCTTATCTCCGGGGATAGATTTACACAGTCTGTATTAAATATACTTTTTGAATTTTCCATACATTATGAGTCTAATTCCCAGTTAAATTTACCAGGGTATGTATACAAAAATATTAATGGAAATAATTACATGGAATTTAATGGAGAGACCAAAAATCTGCTTGGAATGCTAAAATTTATTTTAAATCCAGGGTCCGTGGTATTTTCTGAAAATAAAGAATATAAAAATTTGATATCCGGCCCTGGTATACATATTATAAACCATAAAATTGAGGATCCTGACGTGTATGTAGATGTAAATGGTAATTATGGCGGTGACATAATAATCAATGGCAGGCAAATGCTAATTTCAAAGAATTTTCTGGAGAATAGAGAAAATATATACAGGGTAATAATAAGATAGTATGTTTACGGTAGTTGGAAGTAAGGGTAATCTGGGTTCGCTTTTAATGAAAATATTTCCAGATTCATACGGCGTCGATGTTGATAATGAGGAAAAGCTTTTTAATTATTTAAAGAAATCAGATTATGCATTTTTGGCAATACCACCTGACCAGGAGGAAAATATAATAAACAAATACAAATTTTTTACCGGATTTATAGAATTATCATCAGTGAAGCTAAGATTTTTAAAATTTAAAAACAGCATAATAAGCATACATCCACTTTTTGGTCCAAGAAGTTACGGTAAGATTAAGGATATAGTATTTATAAACGATATATCACCACCTGATTCCATGGGGAAAATTCAAAATATTTTTCCAGATTACAATATAATCAGCCTGAGTGCAGACCAGCATGATAGATTAATGTCTGAAATACTGGTAAAACCATATATTATTTCCATGATTTCCAGACCTCAGAATGGAAGTATAAAAACCAGTTCCTATGAAAAATATCTTGACCTGTGCAGCATTAGTTCACAGGAAAGCAAGGAAATACTTTATGATACAATATTGATGAATAAATATACTCAGAATGTAATAGACGAAATTCAGGGGGGCCTTGATTACATCAAAAATTTAATAAAAAATGGATGATCTCGATATTCTTTTTACAAGGGTATTATAGTCGGTTTGCAGTAAAAGTTTATCCTCAAGATCAAGTTCATAATTATACAATGAAAGATCCAGTGATGAGTAGTATTCCTTAAGTTCCGAGAAATTCTGTTCAAGAGATGATTTAACTATTAAATCAAGAAGTTTTTTATCAAACTTATCATCGTGAACGCCACGCTCCTTGCCACCGCCTGTGGGATAAGAAAGAACAGGATATTTATGCCCTGACATCTCTATTAAAATCCTTGCAAGTGATATCATTCTTGGAGGCCTGTACAAACCCTTCTTCCATAATTTTTCAACAAGTGTATTTTTTTGTATATTCATTGGGTTTATTGATATATCGTTTGAATACTGTGCAGATATTTTTACAGAATTTTCAACATCAGCTATTGCTGATAGCTCCGATATAAACGGTGGCTTAAAAAGCAGGTAGGTTCTCAGCTCAAAACCCTCCTCCTTAATGAGCCTTGCTGCATCCAGATATTTTTTCAGCGTGCTGCCCTTGTTAATTGAATATTTCATAATATAATCATTGGCACTCTCAAGACCTATTGCAATTCTTACAGGAATATTATGGCGCTTAATATCTTCAAGTATGTCCTTCCTTATGTATTCTGTTCTTGATTCAACCAGTATTTTGTCAACCTTTCCCTTCATTTTTTCAAAGAAGTAGTTCCTTACAGATGGAGATACCTCCCGGGGGTCAAGAAAGCTTCCAGAGGTAAAGATCTTAACGACCTTGGCATCCCCAAGTGAATTATAAAGTTCATCAACCTGCTTAAAAAGATTCTCATCAATAATATTATCTGATGTATCATTAAAGTACCCGCACATTGAGCATGCACTAAACCTATACCATGCACAGCCAGTTGTTCTAAATATGCAGACAACTGTTTTTTCAGGAAATCCCCGTAACCTGTCAAGCTCCTTCCATACTGAAACAGGTCTGTTTGCATCTGCATCTTTTTTATCCCCGGGGATTAAACCTCTAATATAAAGTGATAGTTCCCTGCTTTCCATAATAGATTCACATGTTAATTATCTATATTATGATTACCTTTTTAAATAACAACAGATTTTTATTATTTAGATAAAAATACCTGTATTTCCGATGCTTTAATATTTATTTGTTTATTTATTATAAACTCGAATGCATCACACAATAGTGTATTTAAGTCTCATTTTGAGTAAAAGTAAAAAATTATATATCATCTTAAAATAAACCTTCACTGGGCTCGTAGTCTAGTGGTATGATGTCTCCCTGACACGGAGGAGGTCACCGGTTCGAATCCGGTCGGGCCCATT
>NZ_LKBG01000042.1 GCF_001402945.1 Acidiplasma aeolicum | reverse complement strand
CCAAAAAAATTCTTAAATCCCTCCATGAATACTATGAAATGGCATTTATCATAGACCCCCTAAATGAGTATGATGATGGCCTTATTATTAACTCATCCAGCGGTGAATACTTAAATTTCAGTGTTGATAACTATGAGGAAAAATCCATACTTGCACTGTTTATAAGCACAATATTAAGGGATGTAAAATATCTTGATATATTAAATACACTAAATAATATAAAACCCGGAAATGATATTAAAAAAATCTTAACCGACATTAATAAATATTATTCAGGAAGTAACCATTCATCATCATTAAATTATTACATTAACAATTACATTAAAATTCCTGTGAATGCAAATAATAAAAGAATAATATTTAGGTACTCCCTTGATAGGGAGGATTTAAAAATGCTTAATTTTATTTTTATACTTGCACAGATAAATAATATGGCAAGGTCATATAATGGACATAAGCTTGTTGTAATAGATGAAAGCCACCTGCTTCTTGGCAATCCAGAAACGGCTGAAACCATAGACAATTTTATACGAAATTCCAGGCATTATGGGACATCCATTATAAATATAACACAGAATATAGATGATTTTTTTATGAATATCAGATCACATTCAATTTTTAAGAATTCAAGCCATGTATTTTTATTCCGGCAGAAGGAGTCAAAAAATTTGAATAAAATCCTAAACATAGAAATTAAAACTGAAAACCTGCCCGGAGGTACCGGTTTGGGATATTCTGAATGCTATTATTATGGAAACGACACCTTATACCGCTTAAGGATCATTTAGTTTCGCATGAAAAACATGATTTATGTTAATGATTTTTTAAACAAATATTTATGCAGGTATTTAAAAAAGATGTTATTTCAATGTAATATTTTATGCTGTTTCTTCAACAGTTTTATTACTGCCATGTAACACGGTTATATATGAGAAAATGCATCCAAGTACCAGTATAATGAAGGAGACAATTAATGCTGAGTGGAGACCGGTAATAAACTTTGCAGATAGCCCACCGTTGAGCCTGCCAATGCCCAGAAAAACCTCAAAGGTAACATCTCTTGGTACTGTGGCGGCTGCAACAGTTATTGCAATAACATAGCTTAACAATGTGCCAATGCTTGATAGTGTTCTTAAAAGACCAGAAATTGAACCATAAAATTCCCTTGGTGTGTTTGACATAACCGCACTTGTATTTGATGGCCAGAACATTGATCCCCCAAAGCCAGTAACAAGGGAACCTGCTATAACTATATAAATTGGTGAGGATACACCAAGGAACAGGTATATTATTATACCCACGGCCATCATGGCAATGCCTGTGCCTGAAAGAATACCCGGGGGAATTCTGTCGGATAGCCTTCCCATTCTTGGTGCCAGAACGCTTGATAATAAATATCCGGGAACCAGTATAAGCGATGCATAAAATGGTGAGAAGCCCCTGACACCCTGAAGATACATTATTAATATAAAAAGAACGGCCAAAAATCCTATGGCCTGAAAGGTTGCGGCCATTAATGAATATGAAAGTTTTTTTATCCTAAATACTTTTAGCTGCATCAATGGATTTTTGGACCTTGCCTCTACCGCTATGAATGGTGCTATAAGTAATATGCCTGCCAAAACCAGTATAATATTAACTGTGTTTACACCAACGGATGCGATCTCAACAGAACCATATGATATTAGAGATAGAATAGAAACAAGTATAATAACACCGGGCACATCTATTTTTGTGCTTATTTTTTTATTGTCTTTTATGTATTTTGCGGCAATTAACCATCCAATTATGCCAATTGGAACATTAATATAAAATATATATCTCCAGCCTATAAACGTTGTTATGACCCCGCCAAGGACAATCCCCAGAACTCCGCCTATATTCCAGCCCATGCTTGTTATTCCGAAAGCCCTGCCGCGGGTACCCTTTGTAAAGTAATCGGCAATAATTGCATTGCTGTTTGCCTGAAGAAGAACGGCGCCAAAACCCTGTATTACCCTTGATGAAATTAAAAATGTGACATTGGGTGCCGCACCGGCCATACCAGAGCCTAGTATAAATATGAGAAATCCAATGTTGTATATTCTTCCCCTGCCATAAATATCGCCAATTTTACCAAGCTGTGTTGTAAATGCTGCAAGCACCAGAAGATAAATTAATATGACCCATATCGTTGAAAGAAACGGTGCCTTCAAATCAACCGTCATTGTTGGCAGTGCAAGCAGGACTATTGTGGTATCTACTGCGGACATCAGTGTGCCTATAAAAACACTTATTAGTACATATGTTTTTATTTTCTCACCATTTGATTCCATAATTATTCCACTTCACGCAGTCGGGTCACTGCAGCGGGATTTTTAAATCCCAAAATTACTTATCATAATAAATTATTTATTTATAAAATTTTTGTCAAAAAGTTATTTATGAAATTGATTTAATTAGTCTATTACTGGATGTTTTTCCCTTACAAACTTATTATTATTTATATCGTTTATGGCCTCCTCAATCTGTTCACGTGTGTTCATGACAATCGGGCCATACCAGTAAACAGGTTCATTTAATGGCCTGCCAGACATTAATAAAATTTCAGATGAAACATCCGCATAAACATCTATCTCATCACCTGAAAGTGAAAATGATACTGCATTGCCTGCCATGAATGTATTTCCAGAAATTTTAATGCTGCCGCTTATAATATATATAATAACGCGGTAATTCTCAGCCGATATGTATTTTATCTGTGCCTCAGGATCCATGGATATATGGAAATATGATATGTCTTGAGTTCCACCAGAATAAATACCCTGAACTTTCATGTATTTGCCGGCAATAACCCTAACACGTATGCCGTCTCCTGAAATTTCAGGGATTTCATTTGATTTTAGGGATCTGTATACAGGAGTTGACATCTTCTGTGATGCCGGCAGGTTTATCCAAAGCTGAAATCCTGCAAGCTCTGTATCCAGAATCTTTCCCGCATTATCCTCCATATATTTTGGCATTTCCTCATGGAAGATGCCGCTCCCGGCTGTCATCCACTGAACATCACCAGGATATATTGTTCCGGAGTTGTCCTCACTGTCCCGGTGATATACCTTACCCTTAAGTGCATAGGTAACGGTTTCTATTCCACGGTGTGGGTGCCATGGAAAACCAGCAAGGTAATCATCAGGATTTTTTGAACCAAATGCATCAAGAAGCAGGAATGGATCGGTTAATTTTACTGTTTGCTGTGACCCGAATATGCGCCTTAATTTAACGCCTGCACCATCCCGGGTTTCCATACCCTCAAACATATATTCAGCAATTTTGTACATGTTATTAACATATTTTCATTATTTTAATACTTTTTCTATACGAATTTATATCAAATAAATATTTGTATATCTTCAACATTGATTATTTAAAAGAATTTTTGATATTGGTGTCTCAACTTTTAATAACTGGCAATTTTAATTATTCTCCTGGCCTTTTGCACCCCTTATACTTGGAGTTGCCTAGATGTTATACCACTGTTAAAACTTCAATAATTGCATCTCATCGTACATTTTTTACATTGCATATTGTTCTTAATTAATTATCCAAACAAGCATGGAAAATGTTATTTGTATTTAACATCTGGGTGAATAAATATATGAATATCCTTCATTATCCCAATGCCAGTTATTATGTTCATTTTCAATCTACTATCAATAATTCTAGGTTACAATTTCTTCATAAATACTGTATACATAATGTTTGTTCTAAAAATAATTAATTTGATCTTGTTTCAGGAATC
>NZ_LKBG01000041.1 GCF_001402945.1 Acidiplasma aeolicum | reverse complement strand
TGGGAGATAGAAAGGACATTTTCCATTCTTAAGGAAATACTGGGAATGGAGTACATCTGGTATGTTAGGCACAGGAATTATGATGTATCAATTGGAGAAATTATAGTTTCATACAACTGCATTGTAATGGCAAATAAAATAACCGGAATCTCATGGAGGAAAATAATGTATATCGTGATCTGACGTATGTTTGGACACTCTAATAATTATCATAAAAATGAAATATTATTAACGTATTATTGATAAAAATGGTGTTGCAATGATAGACATAAAATTATTAAGATCAAACAGTGAGATATTTTACAAGTCCTGCCAGGCCAGGGGTTTTGATACAAAAGTACTTGATAACTTTTTTGTTCTGGATGATAAATGGCGATCGAATCTTAGGGATATCAATGGTTTAAAGCATGAAAAAAACGAAATTACAGTTGAGATATCAAAAATTATAAAAAATGGCGGTGACCCTGAACCATTAAAAAATAAGGTAAATGAAATTAATAAAAAAATAGGGGAGCTTGAAAATCAGCAGAAAGAAATTGAAAAGGATAGGGATAATACGCTGAGGTTAATACCAAATCTACTGGCAGATGATGTCCCCCACTGCTTTGGAGATGAAAATAATAAACTCGTTAGATATTATGGTACAGCTAATGTTTATAGGGAAGATTTGGATTATTTTAAACAAAATAGTGGAAATAGCAGTGATTTTAATATAATAGACAGCAGACCAATGAGCCATGTTGATTTAATGGAGCAGTTAAACCTTGTTGACCTTGAAAGGGCAGGTAAAATAGCTGGGGCCAGGTTTTACTTCCTTAAAAACAGATTATTTAAGCTTGAACTGGCACTTATAAACTACGCTGTGGATTTTTTATCACAGAGAGGTTTTTCTGTTCTCGAACCACCATTTATGATAAACTATGCCTCAATGTCCGGTGCCACAGATATAGAGACATTCAAGGATACACTTTATAAAATAGAGGGCGATGACCTTTATTTAATTGCAACAGCAGAGCATCCCATAGCATCCATGCTTTCTGGAGAAATTCTTAATGAGGACGAGCTGCCCATTCGTGTTGCCGGTGTATCCTCATGTTTTAGGCGCGAGGCAGGTGCCCACGGAAAGGATACAAAGGGTATTTTCAGGGTTCATCAGTTTAATAAAATTGAGCAATTCATATTCTGCAGGCCAGAAGAATCATGGGATCACTTTGATGAGCTTGTAAAAAATGCAGAGGATATATACAAATCACTTGAGATACCCTATAGAATAGTTAATGTTTGTTCAGGGGAGCTTGGGAATCTGGCAGCAAAAAAGTATGATATAGAGGCATGGTTCCCATCCCAGGGGAAGTTCAGGGAAATAGTTTCCGCCTCCAATGATACAGATTATCAGGCGAGGTCATTAAATATTAAATACAGAACAAAAAATGGAAATGAATTTGTTCACACACTGAATAGCACTGCAATAGCCACAACAAGAATACTTGTGGCCATTATGGAGAATTATCAGAAGGATGGGTACATACAGGTTCCAAGGGCTTTGGTTCCATACACAGGATTTGACAGAATAGAAAGGGAGGATTAAAACCATGCTTAATAATGCAAGGAAAAGCAGGGGTGAACTTGCAAAAATTATTGCAGAAATTATAATAGGCATCATACTTGCAATTCTTGCAGGCTTTGTGGTTGATTTTATCATTACCCGATTTTTGCCTGAGTATAAAGGCTATGAAATATATATAAACGAGGGTGTAAGGGCAGTAATAGTCCTGATAATAGGAATGATGATAACAAGGTCAACCCTGAGATTCATAGAATACAGAATAAAGACATCAAGAAAGGAGCTTTATGGAATCTCATTAATAATAAGAATAATAATGTACATTATAGTAATAGCCATCGTGCTGTCAATATTCCATGTTAGCGTTACAGGAATACTTGCAGGCAGCGCGGTTGGTGGCGTTATCCTCGGCCTTGCCGTTCAAACAGTCGCATCCAATCTTATTGCAAGCATCTTTGTAACATCATCAAGAACATTAAAGTATGGAGATGTTGTTGGAATAAACTCTTGGGTATGGAGCATAGATACAACTGGAAAAATTATTGATGTTAAGACCCTTTTTTCCAAGATGTTAACAAAGGACAATAATGTGATTTCAATACCAAATTCCGCACTGCTTGGCAACTCGGTTATTACAGAATTTAAAACTGAGGATTCCTCATATATTTATCCACTAAATATTACCACACCATCTGATGTTCCAGCCGATAAGGTTATTGAGAATTTTAAGGCAATGTCCAATAATAACGATATGACAATTTTTCTCTCCGCAAAAGGCGGTACAACAAATACGTATCTTATAATGTTCAAATTTCAGGATATTAATGAATTAAATAAAATTATATCAATTGCAAATATGAATCTGGACAGGGCATACTGGACTGTAAAATCACAGGCAAATGTGCTTGGAAACAATGCAATTTATGAGAGCATATACGAATTAAATTATTACCCGGTAACTGTTATATTAAACTCCGATGTTAAATCTGATGAGATATTGAAATACGTCAGTGAAAACCATGGGAATCTTGATTTAAAAGGTATACTAATGTCCAAATCAGGGTCAACAAACACCTACCTAATTTTTGCAAAAATAAAAGGTCCAGAGGATATAAATTCAACAATTAATGCTGTAAATATATTTATGGAAAACGCATACAATACATTAAAAGCCTCTCAGAGCAATCAGGGAAAATAAATTATAAAGAATAATATTTTATTCCATTCTTTTCAATTCCCCTTATGATTCCTGAATTTTCCATATAAATTAAATGTGCTGCAGTTTCCATGATTGCAAAATTTTTTTCCATAAAATTCATTGTATCCATATGCCGACCCCTGCTCCATTCCATGGTTGATGCTATATCATATACTGTTTTCCATGAATTAAGATAATTTTTAATAACTGTTATTCTGTTACCATGATGCTTTTTTATTTGAATTATCCTTTCATGATAATTATTAAACACATTTCCATGGCCGGGATAAACATTGCTGACATTTAAATTCTGAATTTTCTCAAGGCTTTCAAGATACATTTTCAGGCTATCCATTTCAGGTAAATACACACTAATATTTGGTGTTATCCTGCCAAGTATATGATCACCTGATAATAGTGATAATGAATTTTTATTATAAAGAACAATTGAACCGGGAGTATGCCCTGGCACATCAATAATATCAAAACCCTCTGGTTTGTTATTTACCGGCTTAATATCAAGCCCCTCATAATAATTTATATATTTCACAATTGGATTATAATCCATAATCATGTCTATAATTGAATCAGGTGTACCGTTTGATCTTAAGAAGTCTGTGTAAAATTTAAAATACGCTTCAGGATTTTCATTAATCCTCTCTATATAATTGTAATCATTCTGGCTTATAAAAACTGGTATTCCATAATTTTTATTAAAATATCCGGCACCACCTATATGATCTATGTGCAGATGTGATATAATTATATATTTTATTTCCCCTGGATTTATTTTGGATATTATCTCCCTGTAAGAATTCTCAGACATGCCTGTATCAAACAGAATGCTGCCATTTATTAAATATGAATTTGCTGTTTTCAGCGCCCTTATTTCTATTGGGACCTCTATTTTTTGTATATCCATTGGCTATAATTTCTAAATGATAAATAATTATTATTGTTTGCACATATTATTTTACTGTTTTATTATTTATTAAATCTTTTATTTTTTCATCACTAAATCCCAGATTTTTTAGTATTTCCCTTG
>NZ_LKBG01000040.1 GCF_001402945.1 Acidiplasma aeolicum | reverse complement strand
TCTTTAATAAATAATGATATGAATATGTGGGAAGATATATTAAGTGGGGTTCTAGATGAAACTGACATTAAAATTCTCAATTTGTTGCTTGAAAATGGCAGGATGTCTGATAAATCTATAGGGGACCTATTAAAAATGTCTAAATCAGCCATAAGAGCAAGAAGATTGAGACTTCAGGAAAATGGGTATATAAAATTTATTGGATTACTTGTTTTACAAAATTTAAATTTAACATACATAGACCTATTAATAAAAATAAAAGGTTCTGTTAATCATAATTACATAGATGAACTATTTGACTTCATAGAAAATAATGATCATATATATGAAATAACAGAATATGTGGGTGATTATGATTTTTTAATACGAATTTTTGATAAAAACTTATTAAAGGTTAAAAGAGATGTATATAATGTAATACATAAATTCGATATTATAGAAAAATATAAAATCATGATAGCGGCAAAATCACATAAAGCATGGGGAATAAAACTATCCTAAAAATATTATTAAGCATCATGAATAAGATTATACTTACATATGATAAAAATTAAACTTTTTTAGTTTTATTTCATTATAAGTAGATTGCATAATTAATATCCCTCCTTTAATTAATTAAATTCATCGTAAAAATAAACCTTTAACTATACATTTCCTGTAAAATATTCTCAGGCTTAACAGCCCTTATTATCTCACCGAATAATCTCTTTATTCCAGAGAAATATATTTCTACATTTTATCTTAAATTATAATCATTATTAATCTTCCATAATGATTCACCAAATCTTTTAATAAATCTTCTTATTTTAGATTTATAAATAGAACTCATTTGATAATGTAATTGCATTCCTCCGTACAAATATCATAGCCTTTTTTAATTTATTGCAAATTAATTTAGAATAATAGCCCTTATAACCGTGTAATCTACTTATTTTATTCTTAATCTCCCTTATAATTTTTATGCCTTCTTTTGCATCATTATAATATTCATTGGTAATGGAATAATCCATAATTTGAAAAATTATTAATGTGGATAATTACGTGCAATTTAACCTATTCTTTTCTATGCCGTTTATTGTTCAAATGACCTCTCGTCAAAGTTATTTGAAATCCTGAAGAATCTATTGCAGATAATATATTATTATCATTATCTATTTCAGGAATTATTTTTCTGATTCTTCTGTATATTGATGTAAATGATATTTCAGGGAATTTAAATATTTTAGATAAATTATGCAATTCTGTTTCTAATAATCTGAATGGTAGGTTATATAATTCCCGTAATTTTGCTAGGTACATTATCACTATTCCCGGTACCTTAAATGGCCTTTCCATTTTATTATAATTGTTTTCCTCTAAGAGTTCCCTCCATCTGTTAAATACACTGAAATTAAGGAAATCATTCATTGCATTAATATATTTTTTAGAATAATTTTTTCTATAATTAAAATACCGATACCTTCTTATATCCCTATTTGATTTAAAATTGATTGGTTTTGGTGTCATAAAAAACTAATCAATTCCCTGTATTTAACTATACAGGGAATTTATATTGAATTGTAAATTTTAATGAAATGAATTATGCAACTAACTATAAAAAATGGAAAAATAAAATAGTATAAGGGTACATAATCGCCGCCAATTGCAATAAGGCCATCGTTATTATATGGTATTGTTCCGTTAAAGTTATACCAGAAATTACCTCCCTGGTATCTTGTATATATAATGCTTCCATATAATGCAAAACCGTTGAAATAATGTACAATGTATGCCGGCTGTTTTGTTATGTTCCAGTGGTCAACATACATTGCAAAGCCTCCGGTATATATTGAGACCTCTGGACTGTAGGCTGTGATCTCCACATCAAAGAAGTTATTATATATTGTATCATTTGATGAGTATTCTGCAAGCCCAAGTGGTGCACCCCATATATTTGTTATATCTTCGAAGGTATTATTGTATATTAATGGTGAGTTAAATAAATAATTGCCCCATATTGTCACATTATTACTGTTGAATACAAGCATTCCGCTGTCCATAACGTTAAATGTATTCGATCCAATAAGTATCCTTGTCGAGTTCCATATTACAAGGTTTGCCGCTGGGAAACCTTCAAGGCTTGAGGAGAAGTATCCTGAAATATCGTTAGATTTCCATACTGTTATATTTGATGCATTGTAAAATTCATAGTTAAGGAAGTTATATGATGGGAATTTATAGAAGTTAACATATCCTGAATATTCTGGATTATTATATTTAATGAAAAGTGATGGCATATGATATAAAACCGCACTGGCATTTGTGTTCATAATTAAAACTCCTGAAAACACTGGAAATGCATAGTCATTGAACTCCTCAAATAGTGAATTTACAGGCATTGTCTGAACATTGTAAACCACATACGGATTATTCAGTGTACCATTGCCATACAATGATATGTTTTTTAGCTGTGAGTTATCAAATGCGTATAACGGTGTGTATATGCCCATAAAATTATTAAAGGGCAGTGATGCATCGTTGCCAATGGTAAACATTACAGGATTATGATAGCTCATTAGAGCTTCTGCAGTATAGTATCCACTGGGCAATGTAAAGCTATATGTGCCATTTAATGATAATGGTGACCATGCAGCCATGCTCTCATTGAATGCACCCGGAGATACAAACATAAAAGCATTTGATGGACTCACCCTTCCAGAATAGTGAACCATTTTATTATTATTTGAAATGCCCCACATTCCGTACACAAATGATGGGCCAGGTGTAAGATGTGCGGTATAATTATTCCATGACACAGATACTCCCTCTGATGTTTCACCTGTTTCAGATCCAGTATCATATGCAGATGGTACATTGTAATATTTACCGGATTTTTCGTATTTTAAATTCATCGTGGCATTTATATTGTATATAGATGTTGTGCTTCCACCTCCGGGTCCGCCAACCATTATCTCAAAATCATATGGTATAAATCCTGTTGGTGTTACATGTGTTCCACTTGCAAGATATTCTGGTTTTACTGCGGTGAAGCTAGCAGGCTGGTTATATGTTGAATTAAATAAAACCCTGTCATAAGAACCTGATACAGTTTTATTACTGTATGTGAGCGAATAATTGAAATACACTGCACTGTCCCTGTCTATTACGGTTGAATTCAGATATAAATTAAGTGTGAATGGATATGTTACCGTTATTGTTGGTCCGATATCGTAATAAAAAACGGGTGCATCAAGATTTCCGTCATATGAATACAATGAATTATTGCTCATATAAATTGCTGGTGATGAGAAATTCCATATGTTGTCCAAAAAGGTTATCTGATGTGTTCTGGCTGAGTAAAATACAACATTTTGGGTCCAGAAATTATAGCTTGAATTGCCAAATAGTGTGACATTGGAAAGCACCGAATTCAATTGAAACGTTTCGCTGTAGGGCCCATCATTAAGAAGATAAAAATCATTCATGTTATTGATATGTATTGATGCCATAACACTGCTTGTCGTTAGATTATATCCCACAAGGTGCCCTGAAACATTTTTTGTCCCATAAAATCCAATTCCCATCGGTGCCGGTGCAGATGTATATGACGGCGTTATGACACCATTTTGTTTATTTATATGACTTGTGAATGCTGGCAGGCTTGCATATTTTAATGGTATGCCTTTTTCCTGAAGCTCCTTTTCAACCTGTAGCAATTTTGATGCGTTGTCTATTGTATTATTAACTGATGTTGATTTCTCTGGTATGTTCTTTTCTTGTGGCCCTGCAATAATTGAAAATGCTATAAGCACAAACATAAGGGCTATAACTATAGCAAGTATTTTCTTCATAAAATAATAATAATTATATATATTTATTATTTTTGTCAAGAT
>NZ_LKBG01000039.1 GCF_001402945.1 Acidiplasma aeolicum | reverse complement strand
AAATTAATTTATGAAAAAATATAAATATAGTTTTATATATTAATAATTATGTATGAACAGGAGGAGTATGAATTGTTTAAGGGAATAGACCATATTGAGTTTTATGTAAGCAGCGCAAAAACCTGGTCATATTTTTTAAGAAAGGGCATGGGATTTAATTTAGCCGGTTACTCAGGGCCGGAGACCGGAATCAGGGATAGAATATCATATTATTTAAAACAGGGTGACATAAATATAATTTTTACCTCATCAATGGACCCGGATACTGAAATTAACAGGTCAGTAAATTTACACGGTGATGGTGTCAGGGATATTGCCCTGACAGTTGAGGACCTGGATTTTACAAAGAAAAAGCTTGAATCCAGAAATGTTAAAGTTTCTGAAATAAGAAGCATAAATGATGGTAACGGGAAGATCAGGGAGGCATGCATAAAAACATATGGTGATACTGTGCATACATTAATAGAGCGTGGTGATTATGCAGGTGTTTTTCCGGGCTTTAATCAGGTGTATGATAATGAAAAAAACACTGGTGTGAAATGTATAGACCATGTGGTCGGCAACGTTTACGAGGGTGAGATGGACCGCTGGGTAAATTATTATATAAAATCCATGGATTTTAAACAGTTGATAACTTTTGATGACAGGGACATAAGGACAGATTATTCTGCCTTAAGATCAAAGGTTGTGAGGTATAATGATAATATAACCTTTCCAATAAACGAGCCTGCAAGGGGATTAAAAAAATCACAGATAGAGGAATACCTCGATTACTACAGATCTGAGGGTGTCCAGCATATAGCGCTGAAAACAGACAATATAATAGAAACCGTTAAAATGATGAGGAATAATGGTATAGAGTTTCTTGAAACCCCTGATTCATATTATAATTCATTGAATGACCGCGTTAAGAACATTGATGAGGATATAAATGCACTGAGAGACCTTAATATCCTTGTTGACAGGGATGAATATGGATATTTATTGCAGATATTCACAAAGCCGCTTACTGACAGGCCAACACTGTTTTTTGAGATCATAGAAAGGGAGGGTGCAAGATCATTTGGTGCAGGAAATTTTAAGGCACTGTTTGAGGCCATAGAGAGGGAGCAGGCAAGGAGGGGAAACCTGTGAAAATATTCAGGGCCAAAATAAACAATGAGGATAAAATATGCATATATAACAATAAAATATACGATTTATCCATATTATTAAATGAATCAACAGAATATATTGAAAATAATTTTTTTGAACTGTACGATAAAATTCTCAAACTGAAACCGGATGATGATTCATCAGTACATGGCAATATAGAGTATAAAATACCGGTGCCATACATAAGATCGGTCAGGGATTTTTATTCATTCGAGGGCCATGTCAAAAATGCAAGAAAAAACAAGGGATTAAATATGATAGATGAGTGGTATAAATTTCCGGTTTTCTACTTTTCATGCACACCAAATATATATCCATCTGACTGTGATATAAAATATCCTGAAAAATCAAAAATGTTTGATTATGAAATGGAGGTTGCGGCTGTAATAGGCAGAAGAACCATAAACTGCCATGGAAGTGAGTGCATTAAGTCGGTTTATGGGTTTATGATAATGAATGACTGGAGCCTCAGGGATATACAGAGGGAGGAAATGAAGGTGCTTCTTGGCCCCGCCAAGGGAAAGGATTATGCAACATCATTTGGCAGGTATTTCGTCACATCCGATGAGATATTGTCTAAGAGGGATAAGAATAATAAAATAAATCTGAAAATGGAAACATATGTAAATGATAAACTATATTCCTCAGGGAATTTGAATGAGATATATTTCAGCTTCTGTGACATGATTGAACGTGCATCAGAGGATGTGCCATTGCTGCCTGGGGATATAATAGGCAGCGGTACATTTAACACCGGATGCATTCTTGAACTTGGCACTGAATATTTAAGGAAGGGGGATACTGTAACAATGAGATCTGATGACCTTGGCATACTTACAAACAGGGTGGTCTGATGGTTTACTATATTAGACATGGTGAAATGCCAGAATCAAGGCATACTTATACAGGCAGGGATAAACTGCTAAGGGAGGAGCTCTTTGGTTTGAAGGCATTTGATGGAGAATATTCATTATTATACCATTTATATGACCCTGCAGAGGCAGAATCCATTTCAAGGGAGGATAAAAAAGAATTCATAAAAATAAATGAGAGCATGCACAGGCACATAAAAACGATGAAATTTAAGGAGGATTCCGATTTCTTTTATGGCAGAATGGTACTATTTTTAAATGATGAGATTTCCATTGGAATAGTAAGGCCAGAAAAAAATGCTGATTACTATTTCAGGAATGCGGTTGCGGACGAATTATTCTTTGTGCATAATGGTTCAGGTGAAATAATTTCCATATTTGGAAGAAATAAGTATAGAAAGGGGGACTTTATATTTATACCAAGGGGAACAACATATAAAATTAATATCAGTGAGAATTCATATTTCTTCTTTATTGTATCAAAAACTCATATAAAAATACCACATAGGTATTTGAATGAATACGGCCAGATTAAGGAGGGATGTCCATACTATGACCGTGATTTTAATGTACCGGAATTCATTGCACCTGAGACAGGAGTATCCGAATACAATGTTAAGGTTGACTACGGGGATTATTATATGAATATAAAAAGGTTCTATCCTTTATTTGATGTTGCAGGCTGGGACGGATATTTGTATCCATTTACATTGAATATAGATAAAATGGCACCGATTGTTGGAAAACTGCATATGCCACCGCCTGTCCATGAAACCTTTGAATCCGATAATTTCATGGTTGGATCATTTCTGCCCAGGCCGTTTGATTTCCATGAAAAATCCATACCAATACCGTATTATCATAATAATATAAATTCTGATGAGATAATATTTTACTCATCCGGAAATTTTATGAGCAGAAGGGGCATAGAGGCCGGATCCATAACACTCCATGTTCATGGCATGATCCATGGACCACAACCCGGGCTGCTTGAAAAAAGTATTGGCCAGAAGGGCACGGATGAGGTCGCAATCATGGTTGAAACATATAAAGAGCTTTATGCAACAGAATTAACATTGAAAAATGAGGAAAAGGATTATTATTTATCATGGAAAAAATAAATTTATTTTTTATCTGATAATCCCAGCCAGAATTTTTCCTCCAGGTTTAATATATAATCTGCACCCTCAATAAATTTATCCTTTTCGTCCTTTCCATGTATCCCTATGATATTCTGTGTTGCATCCTCATGCTTTGATTCTATCTCTCTGTGAAATGTAAAATATAACATATCCATATTTTTATATTTTTTATCCTTCATTATCCTTAAACCGGGAAGAAGCTTATCCCACATTGGTATTGCCATGTTCTCAAGCCCAAATTCAGCACCAAGGGCGGTTGCGTAATCTGATGAAAATGCCCGGCGCATTCCATTGAGCCATTCCTCAGTTGTTTTGAGCTTTTTCCTTTTCACAAGTTCCTCTGGATTTAAATCTATTGACCTCAAATACCTGCGGTATAAAAGCTCATGCCTGTGATCAGGATTCTCATCTCCAAGCTCTGATACAAGGATCCTTGTAAGCTCGTATGCATCCTCCTCCTTCTGTGTATTAACAAGCAATGTGCTCAAAATCTCCGGCCATTCCCGTGTAAAGTGATAAAATTCTATTGAAAACCGTATGAATTCATTATCCGATATCATCCCCTGTGAAAATCGGTTTATGAAATCATTATTCGTTGCGGCATGGTTTTTCACCCTATTTTTTATTTCAATATAAAAATCTGTAGCCTGCATAATTTAATTTATCCAAATATAATATTTAAAAATTATGTATTGAACATATAATAATTTTTTATATATTACGCTATGCTTAA
>NZ_LKBG01000038.1 GCF_001402945.1 Acidiplasma aeolicum | reverse complement strand
CATTGTCAGATGGTGATAATATTGTTACACCTGTAATGGCATATAAATCCAAAATAGGGTAAAATGAAAGTATATAAGTTTATAAAGTATATAAAGGAAATAATAATGGGACAACACAATGCGCATTTAATTAATGAATTTAAAATATTAATGATTTAACGCATAATTGACATATAATAAAGACTGCAATAGTATTTTCCTAATTATTAATATTTAACAAATTTAAAATATATATGCAAAAGCTTACTTTTAATTTTTTCTGGAATGTAATTATAAACGTTTGAATGTCTTAATCTAAATGCTATTATTGAAATGAACATATTAAATGTTAATGTAAATACCTTAAATGTTGAATTTTTATTATGATTATATGTACTTGCATCTATTTCTGAAATTCTATAATTTTCCTTCTTTATATGGTAAAGCAAGGACACATCAAAAAAAGTACCACAGGTGGAAACTTTATTAACGCTGTCCATTAATGCCTTCTTTTTAAATACCTTGTATCCTGTTTGCGTATCATTTATATTTAAATGAAGTATGCCTTTAATTATTATGTTAAATGACCTTCCAAGAAAGTACCTATAAAATGGTATTTTATTTCTTTTATTGTATCTATTAAATAATAAAGTATCACAATATTTTATTTGGTTTAAATTGTTTATAATATCTATAAATTTAATGCTATTATCTGCATCCATTATTAATATTATATCGTTTAGGATATTTTGATATTTCAATAAAATTCTTTTAATGGCCTTCCCCTTTCCATTACGCTCTTCCGACTTGTTATAAAAAATAAATGCACATGTTTCCTGATATTTTTTAATAATATTAACAGTCCCATCATTTCCATCAACGGAAATAAAAATTCTCCAGCTTAGTTTATTTTCATTTATGAAATTTGAGACATCATCAAGAACAGGTTTTATTCTTTTTTCTTCATTATATGCAGGGATTATTATATCAACATATTTTGGATAATTTTGTGATGCTTCTAAAGCATTTATTTCAACAACTCCCTGCATGGTAAGTTATAAAACCTATATTTATATAATTTTCTATTATTATGATAACTTTTACTTGATGCTTTTGAATAAGGACTAAATGGATATAATAAATAAATTTTTATAAGAATATGCATAAGTAATTATTTTCACAGTTTAAAGTACTTATTTATATTATTACAATGAACTTTATGTTTGTTACCAACAGTTTTAATTGCATCTTTATAGAACCTATGCTTTAAAAATGCATATTCATAATAATTATTTTATTATAGATTCTCTTAAATGCTATCAGGCATCTGATTTTTTCTTACTCCCAAGTGGTATTAAGGCTTTATAATACCTGAGGGCATTAGGTGAGGGCTGGTTACAATCATTGTAAAAAATATCAACATGCAGGTATTGGTTGATAAACAGAATTAGTTCATAGCAGGAAATGATTCTGATTATCAAAATATACTTAATGAGATAGAGGCAAAAAAGTTCAATATTAAAAAAATGTTAGGTAAATCCATAAAAGTGCCAAGAACTTTTAGCTTGAAAACGATCTTTTAGAATATTTAAAAACAATAGATAAATTATATAGATCATCTCAATAATTTCTTAAAAATAAAAAAATGAAAATTTTTTAATGTCAGTTTAATATAATCATTACAATGGGTATATTTAATTCAAAATTACAACAGAAATGCAGCCTGAAAAAGGACATAATTTCAATCACAATAATTGCCATTGGTATAATATTATATAACTATATATGGGATATTATAACATCTGCAAAGATATATTCATTTGGGGCATCTGTTTTTGACCTTGGTGTTTTTTATCAAAGCCTGTGGATTACCCTCCATGATCCATTAAAGGTTTTTATTTCAAACCTTAAAAATGCCCCAATAAATTTTCTGCTCTCTCCATTGTCCCTGGATGATAACATGTTCTTTTTTGTGCATCTGCAAACCCTCTGGCTATCATTGACGGCAGTGCCATTATATTTTATATCAATAAAAAAATTAAATTCCAGATTTTTGGGCATACTAATATCATTATCCTTTTTGGTATTCTTTGGATTAGCAGGTGTAAACTGGTTTGATGTTCATAGGCAGTCATTATTCATACCGTTATTTATATCAGGCTATGCATTATTAATTTATAATAAAAACAGGGGTGCAATAATTTTACTTGTATTATCAGGCCTTGTCAGGTTTCCGTATATTATTTTTCCGCTTATATTTGGCCTTTCATATATTATTGAAAATTTCTATTATAAAAATTTTAATTTTAAATCAAATAAGGTGTATTATTATATATTTTTTATTTCACTGATATTTTTTATAATCGGCATAGTGCATATCGGTTCTGCAGGTTCACTGATATCAGAGGCGCATGGTAATACAAATTATTTTAATAATTTTAAATCCAGCCTTGATAATAAAATTTTTACGGTATTCCTATTCTTAGCACCCTTTTTTATGCTTCCAGCATTATCAAAGAGATGGTTAATATTAATGCTTCCATTCTTTTTTTTATCATTCTTCTCAGGATATCCGGATTATGCATTCCCAAATGACCAGTTTTACCAGTATTACAGCGCAATAATTCCATTTTTATATCTAGGTTTTATTGATGTACTGTCCAATTTAAAATTTAATGATGACCATTTAATAAAAGAAAACATTTTTAGGATAAAAAAATATGTTTCTGCAAAATATAAAATTGTAATTGCCATGTTCATTATAATTATTTTACTTGCACTGTTCTATGAGCCATACGGAGTATTTAACAATGATACCCAGGCTAATTTTGACCTTAAGGGGACATTGGATTATAACATTACAGAATATCACGACCTTAAAAGTGTTGTTAAACTAATACCCGGAAATGCCCCATATATAATCTATCAGAATAGCATGCCAGAGGTTAGCTTTAGGGATCCAATGGCGCAAACTAGCTATGTTTGTTATATTCCAGATAACCATACATTTTACATTAATAATCAATGGACAAAAAACATTAATTATGTTGTAATAGATCCAAATTCCTGGTTTTGGTTTGCTAATAACGGTGCAAACAACAGCATTTACTCTGCATTTAATTATTATATTTTAAGCGGTGATTACAGGGTTAAGGCCGAAGATAATAATGTTGTGCTTCTTGAAAAAAATTATAACGGAAAGCCAGTTATTTATGAGCCGGACAATTATGTAAATGCTTATAAAACTCCTTTAAAAATTAATAATACAAGCGGAAGCACATTTTTAGCAAATTACATTTCGTTACAGCCAGGAAATTATACCCTTAGTTTATGTGTGTATACCAATAACATATCAGAGCAAAATTATATTGAATTAAATCTTACATATTTATATGAGTTTAATCATAAAAGCTGGACAAAAGTTCCACTATTTAATATAAGCTCTGAAAATATTAAAGTTAAAAATACGTTTGAAGACATAAAATTTAATTTAAATATACCAGTGGAAATGGCAGGTGTCAATCTATACATAAATAAATATAATGGAACAAATTATTTTGAAATAAAATCAATAAAAATGCATCAGGATAATTATATAGTGTAATATCTTTAATGTAAATTCAAATAGCCCTTTACTATCCTTAATTTACGTCCATATTTATGTATTTCCTTATCAGCCATTACTCATTTATATCCATTGCTATGACATAATTAGTCTTGATAATGAATCATTGCTTGGAAATGCACCTATGTTTTAGTCCTTCTCTTTAAATTTAATACATTCTTTTTGATGTACAAATTAAATATTAAGATCTAATGAAATTGAACGGACATAATTTTATATTTAAATTTACATACACAATTTATATGAACGGGATTTTTAACAATCAACATTTAGTTCTTAAGCGCAGGAAGTTCGATAAGAACCTAATTATAACTTTAATAACAGGAATTATATTTTCTGTAATATTCTCGGCATATTCCATTTATAAATATTATTCACTTGATGCATCTGCATAT